>CALILB010000143.1 GCA_938016625.1 uncultured bacterium
CGAGTAGGCGGGAACAAACCGAGCAATCACCCCGCTGATCCGCCTTGTTGGCGGCCAGCAGGGCGCGCGGCTTCGACTAGTCTCCGAGTGAAAAAGAGGAAGAGAAAACCTCGATTACTTTGGCAACGGACATGAGCCCTCCTGCTGAAGTCTCGTGGGTCTTGGCGGGATCTGGGCGATCTTCGCTTGCCCCTTCCTGTCGGCAAATCTCCTAGCCCAGCACGTCCGAGAATAGCACATCGGAGCGCCATCAAACCCGCCCAAAGAGGTGGGTCGAGGTGGGTCCGTCGGGGTGGAAAAACCCGACTCGGCGAGGTCTGGAGCCTCAGAACAGGGGCGAGCGGCCCTTTGGCTGCGGCGAGAGCGGCTCGGGTCTGGCGATGAAGAAGCCCTGGGCGTAGTCGATGCCAATTCGCGCCAGGGCCTCCAGGGTCTCCTCGTCTTCGACCGACTCGGCGATGGTCCGCAGGCCCATGACGTCGCCGATCTCGTGGATGAGGGCCACGAGGGCCGCCTGGATGGGGTCGGTCAGCATGCGACGGACAAACTCACCGTCGATCTTCAGGTAATCCACAGGCAGGTTCTGAAGATAGCCGAAAGAGCTGAGTCCGCGACCGAAGTCGTCGAGAACGAACCGGCAGCCCATCTCCTTGAGCACCGAGATAAAGCGAAGAGCATTGGGCAAGTTGCCGATGGCGGCGGTCTCGGTGATCTCGAACATGACCCGACCGGGTGCGATACCGCTGGTTTCGAACTCGTTGACGACCTGGCTGAGGAACCCGTGGACTCCGAGGCTCTGACCGGAGACGTTGATGGCAAAGCGGGTCTCATCGGCCATGGGCTCGCTCTCGGCGATGATCTGAAAGGCCTTTCGCAGCACCCACTCGTCGATGGTCGAGATCAGCCCGTAGCGCTCGGCGGCGGCAACAAAGGCTCCTGGTGCCACCACGTCACCATCGTCGTCGATGAGACGGACAAAAAGCTCGGTGAGTGGCGGTTCGGCAAGGTCGGGGTTGAGCGGCTCGATGGTCTGATGGTAGAGGCAAAGGCGGTCATCTTCGACGGCCTGGTTGATGCGGGAGATCCACTGCAGCTCGCCGCGGCGCTCGGCCACGGCCGTGTCACCGGGTCGATAGACGTGAATGCGGTCACCGCCGCTTTCCTTGGCCACGTAGCAGGCCGCATCAGCCCAGCTCAAAACGGCACCGGGCTCGAAGCTGCCGGTGGTGAACATCGCCAGACCGATGCTGACACGGGAGGAGAAGAGGCGATCCTGCCACCGAAAGCGAAAGGCACGGAGTGCTTCGAGGATCTCCTTGGCGAGCCGCCGGGCCTCGTCGGACGAACAGTCCCGGAAAAGAATGACGAACTCGTCGCCGCTGAAACGGGCGAGCACATCCCGTTTGCGAACCTTGTTCTGGATGATCAGTGCCACCTGCCGGATGAGTTGATCACCCGCCTCGTGACCACTGGTGTCGTTGACCAGCTTGAAATTGTCGAGATCGAGATGGCAAAGGGCGTGCCGGCGAGCTTTGCTGCCGGCCTCTTCGAGAGTCACGCCGAGTGCCGACTCGAAGGCTCGCCGGTTCATCCAGCCGGTGAGCGGATCGTGGTTGGCGAGGTGGATCATTTCTTCCTCCACCTGCCGGATGTGACTGAGATCCTTGAAAACGAGAATGGCGCCGATGACCCGGCCCTCGCGATTGCGGATGGGGGCGGCCGAGTCGTGGATCGGAAACTCGGTGCCGTCACGGTGTATGACCCGACGACCGCCGAGAAACACCACCTCACGCCGGTCTCTGAGGCAGTGGCCAACCGGATCGAGGACCCGCTTGCCGGTGTCCTCGTCCACCACGTGATAGATGTCGCTGGAGGGGCGCCCATAGGCCTCGGCCAGCGTCCATCCGGTGAGCCTTTGAGCCACTGGATTCAGATAGTCGATGGCGCCGTTGGGGTCGGTCCGTATGACGCCATCGGCGATCGAGGCGAGTGTCACATGAGCGCGTTCCTTCTCCTGAAAAAGAGCCTCCTCGGTTATCTTCCGCTCGGTGATGTCGTGGGCCACGCCAATCACCCGCTCGACCCAACCGGTCGAGTTTCTGACGGCGAGCGCCTTTTTGGCCAGCCAACGGATCTCGCCGCGCGGTGAGATGACACGAACCTCGAGCGACAGGTCCCGGTCGTCGCGGACAAGACGCCCCAAGGCACGGCTCAGCCGATCTCGGTCTTCGGGATGAACCAGATTGACGAAGTCCTCGCCGGAGCGGACGATCTTGTGTAGCGGGAGGCCGAATAGCTGATCGGCAAGGTCGGAGACGTCGAGGCTGTCGGTCTCGGGGCACCACTCCCAGCTAACGGAGCGGGCGGCGCGGTGGGCGAGGTTCAAACGCTCTTGACTATCACGTAGCGCTAGCTCCCCGTGCTTGTGATCGGTGATATCGAAAGCCGATCCCAGAAACGTCGGCTCGCCATCGAGGTCGATGGTGGTGGTCGTCAGATCGATCCAGCGCTCGTCACCATCCTTGCGGACGATTTTCAGCTGCAGTCGCTCGGGCCCGGCCGGCGCCTGACCACCGGCAAGGGTGGTCCCCTCGCTCGTCTCCAACGAGTCCGGGTGGACGAGATCCCGAAATCTCATGGTCAGCAACTCGTCGGTCGTATAGCCGCTCAGCTGCTCGGCCGCGCTATTGACGTAGGCCAGCCGGTCGCGGTAAACGAAGATCGCTGTCGAGGTGGTCTCGGCGAGGATGCGAAACCAGTCCTTCTCTCTGGTCTCGGAGTTGGAGGACGGAACCGGCGATACCATTACGGAATTATAGACAGGATTCGCCGGAAAGTGGTTTGTTTTCTTGAATTTGGAAGGAGAGCCACAGCTGTCGAGTTTGATCGGGGCCGCCCGGGAGCTGGCGCGAGAGGTGGAGGGGATTCGGTTCGGGCCGCCGGTTGCCCACGTCTACAACCCGCTTCGCTACGCCTGGAACGCCCATGAGCAGTACCTGCGGAGCTATGGCCGGGGGCCAAAAGAAGCAGTGCTCGTGGGGATGAACCCCGGGCCCTGGGGTATGGCCCAGACCGGTGTGCCGTTTGGAGAGGTCGAGCTGGTGCGTAGCTGGCTCGGCATCGAGGTGCCGGTGGCCCGGCCCGAAAACGAGCACCCCAAGCGACCGGTGGATGGGTTCGCCTGTCACCGCAGAGAGGTCAGTGGTCAACGCCTCTGGGGCTGGGCGAGCCGGCGGTTCGGTACCCCGGACAACTTCTTCGAACGCTTCTTCGTGGCCAACTACTGCCCGCTTCTTTTCCTCGAGGCGAGTGGCCGCAACCGGACACCCGATCGGCTGGCCGCCGGCGAGCGCTCCGAGCTCGCTGCGGTCTGCGATCGGGCGCTGCGGCAGAGTATAGAGGCGCTTGCTCCACGGTTTGTCGTCGGGGTCGGGAAGTTTGCGGAGGATCGCTGCCGGCGAGCTCTCGAGGGACTGGAGTTGACGATCGGACGCATCCTTCATCCCAGTCCGGCGAGCCCGGCGGCCAATCGGGGTTGGGAGGACCGTGCCGAGCGAGAGTTGAAGGAGCTTGGCATCGATGTCTGAGCGCCGGCCGGTTCTGAGATAACATCAGAAAAAGATTCGCGATCGAATTTTTCTCCTCATCCTGCCTTGGAGGACCTTCCTCGATGATTCCCGTCAAGACCAAGATCGCGGAGCGAGCCCACATCGCCTCGATGGAGGAGTACGAGCGGCTGTATCGCGAGTCGCTGGAGACACCCGAGGAGTTTTGGCGGCGACAGGCGGAGGAGTTGCTGAGTTGGTATCACCAGCCGCAAACCGTCCTCGATGTGGACATGGAGGAAGTGGACTTCTCCTGGTTTGGGGGCGGGCGTCTCAATGCCTGTATCAACTGCGTCGATCGCCACCTCGACACGCTTGGCGAGAAGACCGCCATCATCTGGGCGGCGGACGAGCCGGGTGAGTACCACCACATCACCTACCGTGAGCTCAAGCACCAGGTGGCGCGGGTCGCCAATGTTCTGTTGGCCCACGGTGTGCGCAGCGGCGACCGGGTGGCGATCTACCTACCGATGATTCCCGAGTTGGCCTACACGATGCTGGCCTGTGCCCGTATCGGGGCGGTGCACTCGGTGGTCTTTGCCGGTTTCTCCGCCGACTCGCTGCGCGAGCGCATCCTGGACGCCGGCTGCAAGGTCCTGGTGACGGCCAACGAGGGCTTGAGGGGTGGCCGCCGGATCCGTCTCAAGGCGACGGCGGATCAGGCGGTGGCGGGACTGGCACAAGTGGAGACGGTTCTCGTGGCACGACGCACAGAGACCGATGTGCCGATGATCGCCGGGCGCGATTTCTGGCTGTCCGAGGAGATGGAGAAGCAACGGTCCACCTGCCCGGCGGAGTGGATGCACTCGGAGTCGCCGCTCTTCATCCTCTACACCTCGGGATCGACCGGCCAGCCAAAAGGAGTTCTCCACACCACCGCCGGCTATCAGCTCTATGCCTCCTTGACCCACAAGTACGTCTTCGACTTCCACCCCGGAGACATCTACTTCTGCGCCGCCGACATCGGTTGGATTACCGGCCACAGCTACATCATCTACGGTCCCCTGGCCAACGGGGCGACCACCGTAATGTTCGAGTCCACTCCGACCTATCCCGATGCCGGTCGCTACTGGCGGATCGTCGACGACCTGGGGGTCGACATCTTCTACACGGCTCCCACGGCGATCCGTGCCATCGCTCGCGCCGGCAATGAGTGGGTCGAGAAGTACAAACGCGACAGTCTCAGAGTACTGGGATCGGTGGGCGAGCCGATCAATCCCGAGGTGTGGCAGTGGTACCACGATGTGGTCGGCGGTGGGCGCTGTGCCGTGGTCGACACCTGGTGGCAGACCGAGACAGGGGGGGTCCTCATCACACCGCTCCCCGGAGCGACCCCCACCGAGCCCGGCTCAGCGACCTTGCCGTTCTTTGGCATCGAGCCGGTGATCGTCGACGATGACGGTCGGCAGCTGGAGGGTAACGAGGTGCAGGGGAATCTCTGCATGAAACGGCCATGGCCAGGTCAAGCCAGGACCATCTGGGGTGATCACTCGCGTTTTCGCCGCACATACTTCACGCGCTTTCCGGGGCTCTACTTCACGGGTGACGGCTGTCGACGGGACGAGAACGGGTACTACTGGATCACCGGACGGGTGGACGACGTCCTCAATGTTTCGGGCCACCGTCTGGGAACAGCGGAGATCGAGAGCGCCCTGGTGGGGCACGAGGCGGTGGCGGAGGCCGCCGTGGTCGGATTTCCGCACGAGCTCAAGGGCACGGGTGTCTATGCTTTTGTGCTGATCACCACCGAGTTCGAGAGCACCGAGCGCGACCAACTCGTGGGTGCGCTCAAAGAGCAGGTCCGGCATGCCATCGGCCCCATCGCCACACCCGATCGGATTCACATCGCAAACGGTCTCCCCAAGACGCGCTCGGGCAAGATCATGCGGCGGATCCTGCGTCAGATAGCCGCCGGCGAGTACGAAGATCTTGGCGACGTCTCCACGCTCGCCGAACCGAGTGTGGTGAAGGAGTTGGTGGACAACATCCGCTCGAGGAGCTCGGTCGGCTCCTGAGCCGCGAGTCGGGGTAGTCGAGAAGATGTCTGCAGAAAGCAAACGCGGCGAGGGTACAAAGACCCTCTTGGTGATGGCTTCGCTGGTGGTGGTCGTCGCCGGTCTCAAGGCCGGAGCACCGGTCCTCTTGCCCGTGGTGCTGGCCTTCTTTCTGAGCGTCTTGAGCTTTCCCCTGCTCCACTGGTTGATGCGACACCGGGTCCGGCTACCGTTCGCCCTGCTGCTGACGGTCATGGCCGTAGCCGCCCTGTTGACGGCTTTTGGTTTCTTGATCAGCAGCACGGTCAGCGAGTTTGCGCTGGCGGCTCCCGCCTATATGGAACAGCTGGTGGTCAAGGCCCGGACCTTTCTCGAGAGCCTGGAGGCCCGCGATATCGAGATCACCGATTGGCTGGCACTGGAGCCCCTGGATCCCGGTTTCATGGTCGACAGGCTGGGAGGGATTCTCGGTGGCACCGTCCTCGGGATCACCTCTGCGGTCTCCAGCGTCACCCTGGTTCTGATCATCATGATCTGCATGCTGGCGGAGGGCGCAGGGCTGCGAAAGAAGCTGCAGCGCGCTTTCGGGAAGGGCGACACCGCCATTCAGTATTTCACCGGCATCACCGGAGAGGTTCAGCGCTATCTGGAGGTCAAGACGATGGTCTCCCTCATGACCGGTGTGGTCCTATGGGGTTGGGCGGCGCTGCTTGATGTGCCTTTTCCATTGCTCTGGGGACTGGTCGCCTTCGTCTTCAATTACATACCCGTCATCGGCTCGATCCTGGCGGCAATCCTGCCGGTTCTGGTGACCCTGGTGCAGCACGGGTTCGGTCGCGCGGCGCTGCTGGCTCTGGGGTATCTCGCGGTCAACTTTCTGGTGGGTAATCTGCTCGAGCCCATCTGGATGGGGCGCAGATTTGGTCTGTCGACGCTGGTGGTTTTCTTGTCACTGGTCTTCTGGGGCTGGCTCTGGGGCCCGATCGGCATGTTGCTGTCGGTGCCGCTGACCATGGTGATCAAAATCATGTTGGAGCACTCACCCAAGATGCGGTGGCTGGCGGTACTCCTGGAGCCGGGTCCGGGGACCGCGGCCGCGCAGCCGGCTCGGGAGAGTGCTTGACGCGTCTTGCGCCGCCGCCCGTTGTCATTTCACAGCTACCGTCTCCTTTCATCCTGTAGACTTCGACCGATTGGCGCGAGGTGGTTTTGGGGAGCGGCTCTCTCGGGAGTCGAGTAACAGGGGACTTTTTTCTTCATGACGGGCGTTCTTATCGTCTCGACCGGGATCACGCTTTTGGCGGTGGTCTGGTCGATCATCCTGGGGCGCCGGCAGCGCAATTGGCGCATGGGTCTGTTGACGGCGATGCTGGTGCTGATGACGCTGCACCTGCTGTTCTTGTTACGCAGCCTCTTGGAGAGCGGGGTACCGCTGTGGGAGAACGCCCTGCCCGGGGCTCCGGACCTGGCAATGGCTCTGTTGGCCTTCTTGTTCGTCTTTCTGCTCGACAGGCTCGAGGTCGCACGCAAGAGGGAGGCGAGAGAGCGCCGGGAGATGGAGAGTGTGCTTCAGCGCTCACGGCAGCGGTATCGCGCGTTTATCGAAGGCACTCCTCACATGCTGGCGGTGGTCGGGGCCGACGGTCAGGTGACCTGGCTCAATTCCTCCTTCGAGAAGGTCACCGGCTGGTCGCGGGAGGACTGGGAAGGTCGGTTCTTCGAGGAGCTGGTAGTGCCCGAGGATCGGGACCGGTACCGGGAGATGGTAAAACGGGCACTGGTAGGTGAGGCCGTCTCGGGATTCGAGCTCCGGCTCGAGTCGAGGTCCGGAGAGGCGGTGGTCGGCGAGTTTGGAGTCGCCCCCGATATCCACGAAGGGGTGGTCGATGGCTGGGTAGCGATCGTACGAGACGTCACGACGGCGCGGAGCATTGAAGCCGAGCGCGACGCCGCACTGGCCAAATTCGAGCGTCTTGCGGATGGCGTTCCCGACTGCTTCTGGAGCTCGGAGGTGGGCGAGGACGGCCATCTAACCGTGCGCTACGTCAGCCCGGCTTGGACGAAGATATGGGGCTACAAACCCGAAGAGATCTATTCCGACCCCAAATTCTGGCTCAAAAAGATTCTGCCCGAAGATGTCGATCTGGCGCGCCGGGTCTTTGAGGAGGCACGAGTCAACAAGACCACGCAGACGGTGACTTACCGTATCAAGCCGAAGGTGGGCACGATTCGCTGGATCGAGGACACCATCTCACCGATCGTGGGCGAGGACGGAGAGGTTGTCGCCATCGACGGTATCGCGCGGGACATCACCGAGCGTCGACGGGCGGAGGCCGCCATCCACTACGTCGCCGAAGGGGTGTCGAGAGCGACCGGCGAGGACTTTTTTGGCGATCTGGTGCGGCACCTGGCGGAGGCGCTCGATATGGATCACGCCTTTGTCGGCGAGCTGGTGCGGGGCGACGATGATCACATCCGCACCGTCGCGGCCTGGTCGAACGGCGAGGCCGTTGAGAACTTCGAGTACCTGCTTACCGGTGCCCCGTGTCAAAACGTTATCAACGGCGCGATGTGCCGTTACCCGAAGGGTGTCCGCAAGCAGTTTCCAAAGGACATCGGGCTCGAGAAGAAGGGGGTCGAAAGCTACGTCGGGGCGCCGTTGTTGGGCTCCGCGAGGCAGGTTCTGGGCCTGCTCGTGGTCATGGACTCGACGCCGCTGGAGAGCGCGGAGCCCAGCGAGTCGATCCTGCAGATCTTCGCGCTGCGTGCCGCGGCCGAGCTGGAGAGGGTCCGATCCGAGGAGGAGCTGAAGCGGCGAGAGGCGCGCTACCGCGACTTTGTCAATCGGAGCACCGAGGCGATCTGGCGCTACGAGGTCACGCCGCCAATGCCCCTCGGTCTGGCCGAGGACGAACAGATTGCACGACTCCAGCGATCCATGTTTCTTGCCGAGTGCAACGAGGCCGCGGCCAGAATGTTCGGATTCTCGTCGGTCGGGGAGGTGCTGGGAGCGCGGATGGACCGGCTGCAGCCGACCGAAGTATCGCGCGAGGACCTGCGGGCCTTTATACGTTCGGGATACCGCCAGGAGGTGGTGGAGACCGAGCAGCTGGTCGACGGCGGCAGCACCCAGCACTATCTGGGGAATGTACTGGGAGTCGTCGAGGACGGAGGGTTGACCCGGGTCTGGGGCACCTTGAGGGACGTCTCCGACCTCAGGCGGGCGGAAAGGGCACTGCGGGAATCGGAGCAAAAATTCCGCCGGCTGTTCGAGGATTCCCAGGACGCAATCTTCATCAGCACCCCTGACGGCAAGCTGGTGGATATCAATCAGGCGGGTGTCGAGATGTTCGGGTACGAGTCCAAAGCCGAGCTGATGGAGGTGGACATCGGCCGCGAGCTCTACCGTGATACCGCGGAGAGGGAGCGGGCCGTGAGCACCCTACTCGAGCACGGCAAGGTAAAAGATTTCGAGATCGCGCTGAAGAGGAAGGACGGTACCGAGCTTGTGGCCCTGGAGACCACCACCGCCGTCCACAACGACAAGGGCGAGGCCGTCGCCTTCCGCGGCATCCTCCGAGACGTCTCTCATCAGCGGGCCCTGGAGCAACAGCTCCTCCAAGTGCAGCGGATGGAGGCGGTCGGCCAGCTGGCGGGAGGCCTGGCCCACGAATTCAACAATCTGCTGACGGTCATCAACGGCCATGCCGATCTCATCCAGGTGCGGGTCGATTCGGCCGATCCGGTGATGCACGATGCCAAGGAGATCAAATCGGCGGGCAAAAGCGCTGCCCGTCTGACCCGACAGCTTCTGGCTCTCAGCCGGCAGCAGGTCCTCTCCCCAAGAGTGCTCGACCTCAATCAACTGATCCTGGGGATCGAGGAGATGTTGCAGCGATCGGTCGGCGAGCAGGTGGAGATCGTGACCCAGTTGGGCTCGAAGCTGGACAAGATCCACGCCGATCCCGGACAGCTGGAGTTGGTGTTGCTCAATATGGCGGTAAATGCACGGGACGCCATGCCGGATGGCGGCAAGCTCCTCATCACGACGGCGAACCTGGATGTGAACGAGGTCTCACAGGAGCGCTATCCCGAGCTGGAACCGGGATCGTTCGTGGCTCTCAAGGTCCAGGACACAGGTGTCGGCATCGACCCCGAAGTCCGCCGGCACATCTTCGAGCCCTTCTTCACCACCAAGAACCGGGCGACCAGAACAGGACTGGGGCTGTCGACGGTCTACCGGATCGTCGAGCAGAGCGGCGGGCACATCGCGGTCGACAGTGAGCCGGGTGAGGGCGCGACGTTCCGCGTTTTCTTCAACAGCGTGGTGACCGAAACCGAGGAGCCCGAGCCGATGACGCTATCCCTTCCCCTCGGGGGTAACGAAACGGTCTTGCTGGTGGAGGATGAAGACGCGGTGCGGGGTCTGCTGCGCCAGTTTCTCGCCGGGCAGGGTTATCGAGTTCTCGAAGCCTGTGACGGAGAGGAGGCGGTGAAACTGGTGGAGAAGGAAGAGGACCCGATCGACCTGATGCTCAGCGACATCGTCATGCCGGGAATGAGCGGCACCGAGCTGGCGGAGAAGCTGGGACAGGTGCAGCCGAGCGTGCGGGTGATCCTGATGTCGGGCTACACCGAGCGCCTGGAAGGATTTGTCGATCGCGGCACCGGCAAGGAGGGTGTCAATTTCCTCCAAAAGCCCTTTTCAATGGAGGCCCTGGCTAGAAAGGTCCGGGAGATCCTGGACGAGGCTCCCTCCACCCCGGCGGTCGGCCGGCAGCACAGTTAACCCAACCTTCTCACCGCCCTTCTACTGCAGCGGCGTATCTACCTGGGCACCGACCTGGAGCGGAGCTCCAGGGTTGGTCCTGCGGCGTTACACTCGGTCGGGCCACCTCAACGTACTTCGAGTACGCCTTCGCAGGCCCTCCCTCGCAAGCCTTGCATCTACAGGCAGCTACGCCGCTTCGCTACGAAGGGCGGTGAGAAGGTCGGGTTGAAGCACAGAAAAGCAGCAAAATGCTTGACAAATCAAGCGTCGCTGCTATCATGGAGTCTAATCTGGACCAAACCGGTCCGGTTTAGATGAAAGGTTGTACCCCTTGCTGCGGATTACCAAACAGGCCGACTACGGCATCGTGCTCCTGACCCGGATGGCCGGCGATCCGGACCGGCTCCATACCGCCAACGAGATGGCGGCCGAGGCCGGTCTCCCGCATCCGATCGTCAGCAAGGTTCTAAAGCTCCTGGTGCGCGGAGGCGTGCTGTCGTCACACCGCGGGGTCAAGGGGGGTTACACCCTCAATCGCGCCCCCGAGGAGATCACCGTCTTCGACATCGTCACGGTGCTCGAGGGGCCGATCGCCATCACCGAGTGCATCGACGACAGCCCCAGCGAGTGCTCCCAGGAGCCCCACTGTCCGGTGCGTGGTAACTGGCAGCGGATCAATCGCGCCATCCAACTTGCACTCGAGGACATCACCCTGGCGGAGATGACGCGCGCCAGCGCGCCGCGGCTCGTCACCCTGGGAGACACACAAACAAACAGCGATGCCGAGCTCGTCTGAGAGCCCGGCATCAGACCCTGGAGAGTCAAGGTAAAGATAATGCCAGCCGAAACTACCGACGTTCTTGAAGAACGCGTCAAGCAGGGCTACGAAGCCGGCTTCATCACCGAGGTCGACCAGGAGACCATCCCCCCGGGCCTCGACGAAGATGTCATCCGGTTGATCTCGGAGAAGAAGGGCGAGCCGGAATGGCTCCTGGAGTGGCGCCTCAA
>CALILB010000144.1 GCA_938016625.1 uncultured bacterium
TCCTCCTTGTAGCCGATCGGAACCTCGAGGACCGCTCGCCCCCAGAGGTAGGTGCGGTTGGTCACCGTTTTGACTTCACCGTTCGGAATGAAGTGCATCCGACCCTCGAGGTCTCGTAGAACCGTGGTGCGCATGTTGACCTTCTCGACCCGGCCGGTGATATTGCCGATGGTGATGAGGTCGCCCAACTCGTACTGGTCCTCGATCAGGATCATGAAGCCATTGAAGTAGTCCCGCATCAGATTCTGGGCACCAAAAGCCAACGCGACACCCAGAATCGCCGCCCCACCGAGGACAGTCTTGATATCGACGCCGGCCTCTTGAAAGACCAGCAGCGTTCCCGCAACGACGATGATCAGACTCGCGGCGCTGCGAAAGCTCAGGGCGAGAGTGTCGGCACGATTGGTGACGCTCGCGGGATCGTCTCCCCGTCCCCCGCGCACCACCGATCTGGCCACCCCACGAACCGAGAGGCGAACCAAGAACAACAAGAACCCGGTCACGCCGATCACCAATAATATGCGGGGACCGCGAGTGATGATCCAGCGGAAGGTGTTTTGTGGGTGGAGCGGGCTCTCCAGCCAGCTACTCCGCTTGCGGGCGGCCTCGGCCTCCTCGCGCCGCGCCTCGGCCTCCTGGGTGACGGCGATCTGCTCCTCGTGGAGTATGTCCAGTCGCTCGTGCAGAGCGTCGAGCTGTGCACCGCGGTCGTCGATCTCCTGGCGGGTCTGCCGCATGAGCTCGTTGATCTCGCGTGTCCGCCGCTGGATTTCGGCCAGCACCTGCTGATCCGCCCCGGATGCAATGGCCGCATCCAGTTCCGCCCCAGCTTCTTGGAGTGCCTGGTCCAGATTGTCGCGCGAGTCTTTGGCGGTCTGCAGCAGGTTCTGCTCCAAATCGATCTGCTCCTCGAGCGCCGCCTTGCGCTCGAGAAAATCCATCACAGCCTGTTCCGCCTCTTGCGCCTCGGCCTCTCGTCTTTCCGCCTCCCTGCGGGCCTCGATCTGCACCGCCGATTCGGCCACAGGAGCCGGCGGCTCGGCACTCGGGGTGGTGGACGGAGCGGGCAGCCCCGGTACAACCTGTGGCATCGGAGCAGTCGTCGAGGGCTGCACTCCGACCTCCGTTGTCGGGCCAGCCGCTGGCGCCTCTGCTGCCCGCTGGACACCCATTAGCTGATCGCGGGCCTTCTCGTCCTTGGCGATCTTCATCTCTAGTGCGCGGATCTGCTCCTGAAGGCTCTTGGCGGAGTCGTAGGTCAACTCCGTCTGGTTGGTTAGCAGCTGGAACTGCTGATCCAGATTTGCGAGCTCCCCTTCCACCGAGGCGACCCTCTCCAGCTCCCCGGCCGCCTTCAGCTCCTCGAGTCGATTGGTCTTCTCCGCCCGTGCGCTCTTCAGCTCTTCGCGCTCGGCCGCCATCAGCTCGAATTGACTCTCGCGCTCTTCGAGATCTGTCTTGAGCTTGACCAGCCTCTCCTTGTCGGCCTTGATCGCCCGCTCGATCCGAATCAGCCGCCGGGCATCGCTGATGCCCTCTTGGGATTCGTCGCTTGGCTCCGAGCCCGTTTCGGCTTGGGCTTCTGTGGAGTCGCTCTGGTCCTGGACGACCGGTGTCGCCATAATCGGCTCGGCCGCCATGCCGGCCAGGAACAATAGGATCAGGGCGAATTTCAGATAAGCACCAAATCTCATGACCATCTCTCCGAAAAACGCAGGTGGAAATGCTTGGTCGACCCCTCACCTAGCGCGTTGGTTCAGCAAGAAGCAGCGAAAGGCACCGTTCCTCTAGATCATAGCGCCTGCCACCAAAGAGTGCCGATTTGCCACGGCCGATCCGCCTGTAAATGCAAGATCGAAGGGAGAAATCTCGTCTTGATTGCAGAGAGAGAGGTCTTGACTCGGTACAAATATATTTGTATTCTATTCGTATGGCAACGACGGTTCATCTCCCGCGGGACCTGCTCGATGCCGTGGACAAACAGGCGGGCGAGTCGGGTATGAGCCGGAATCGCTACATCATGCTGGCGCTCGAGAGGGCGATCGAAGAGGAGACGGGCTGGAGCCCCAAGTTCCTCGAGGAGCTGGCTGCCGCCGCCGAGGACGAGGACGGCCGGGAGCTAATCGCAGAGATGATGGAGGCCATCACCGCCCATCGGACCCGCAAGCCCCATCCCGAGCTGTGAAGTACATTCTGGACACCAATACGCTCTCCTTCCTGATGCGGGGTGATCCCTCGGTCACCCGGCAGCTGGTCGCCAGATCTCGCACCGATGTTCTACTGCCTCAGCCGGTGGTAGCCGAGATCGAATATGGGCTTTCGCGCTTGCCCCGATCCAGGAAGAGGGATGGTTTGCGCAAGCGCTTCGACCTCTTCCTGGAGGAGCTTCGGCGAGCCGAATGGACCGATGAGGTGAGCCGCGCTTTTGGAGGGGCCAAGGCCGGCCTCGAACGACAGGGAGTTCGCATCGAAGACTTCGACGTTGCTGTGGCCGCACATGCTCTGGCATACGAAGGAATACTCGTTACCGACAACGTGGAGCACATGAGTCGCGTCAAGGGACTCGAGATCGACAATTGGCAGTCTCGTATGGAATAGAATCGCGTGATGAAAACTCAGCAGATACTGTTCCTGTTCCTATTCCTGCTCGCCCTGCCGGCCCTGGGGCAGAAGGTCCATGTCGACTACGACGGCGCCACCGCCTTTAGCGAGTACCGGACTTTTCAGTTCTTCGAGACCAAAGAGGATCTGCGCGACTTCTCGTTGACTTCTCATAAGAAGGTTGTGCGACAGCTCCGAGACTACGCCCAGGAGGGAGGTCTCACGGAGGTCGAGACCGACCCGGATGTCTACATCGCCTACCACACCGCCGATCGCGGCGATTTGCGCCTGACGCTGAGCGATCTCGGGTACGCCTACGGCCCCGATTTCTCGCTCGGCTCCTACTGGGAGGGAGGTGTCGGCAATCGCACCTCCAACTCCTTCACTTTCAAGGAAGGCACCATGATCATCGACGTCTGGGACGCCGAGAGGAAGCAGCTGGTGTGGCGCGGCATGGCTACCGCAACCGTGGCCAAGGATCCCGACAAGAACGACAAGAAGATCGAAAAAGCCCTCAAGAAGATGACCAAGAACTGGGAGGAGATGTACGGCGGCCGGGTCCGTGCCCTGAGGAAGCTCAAAGAGGCCGAGCAGGAGTAGACCGCTCGGACCCACAAAGCGCGCAATGCCTGCTTCCGAATGGGCCAGATCGCGTGGGAGCCTACTCCAGCATCAGGACCACGCGCGCCAGCATGCCGTCTGAGGTGCCCTGCACTCCGAAGCGATCGAGCTCGATTCTGCGGTAGTAGAAGTTGAAGCTGAAGTAGGACGTCAGCCACCAGTTCACCGCGGCGGAGAGGACTTGCATCTCTCCGCCTTCGATCTCGGCGTCGGTGAGGTCGAGCTCGGTCCAGCGCAGCGCCAGCTCCCAGGCGCCCCAGCCTCCCTGGTAGACCGACCGAGCAACCGGAACCGGCCCGAAGACGCCACTCCGGCGGTTGTAGGCGCGCATCTCCCCCGAGAGAATCCAGGAAGCAGTGACGTGATACCCGCTGAAAACCGGGTCGCCGAGATCGGGAGCCGCGACCTCGTTACGCAGGTACTCACCGTGGAGCCAGAACGGTCCCCGGCGCCACGACGCTTCCAAGTCGAAAGTCGTGCTGCTGTCGGCCTCCATTGGACCCGTATCGTCGGTGTCCGTATCAACGAAGTCGGGGGAGAGGTTGAATTCCGGGTCGCCGCGGT
>CALILB010000145.1 GCA_938016625.1 uncultured bacterium
GCTGTTCGAGGAGAGCCCCGGGGCCAAGGATCTGTATGACAAATCCTACGGCTACGCGGTGTTCGACAATCGCAAGACAACGATACTCATCACCACCGGTGGTGGCAAGGGAATCGCGGTAGAGCGAGATACCGGCAACAAAGCATATATGCGGATGGCCTCAGCGGGCTTGAGTGTTGGCATGGGCCTCACGTTCTACCAAATAGTCTTCTTGTTCGAAAACAAGGTCTCGTTTACCAATTTTGTTGAAAAGGGCTGGGAGGTTGGTACCGGAGGCGATGCCACGGCTGGGGACACAGGCACGAGTGCGAAAGCGTCCGCCACGACGACAGGCGACGCCGCGGTCGGGGCTCACAAGTCAGCCGTATTTACCAATGGAATGGCCGTTTTTCAGTTCACCGACAAAGGCCTCATGCTCCAAGCCGACATCTCGGGCACCAAGTACTGGAAGTACGACAAGATCAACGAGTAACCAACCACTGTCACCAGAGGCTGAAGTCGACAACAGTACCCCCTGCCCCATGAGCCCAGCCGGTTGGTGGTCAGCTGACGTGAGCAGTTGTCATTGGCTGGATCGCTGAGGTCTTGAAAACCGGCGACCGCTTCGGTGCGCCCCGGAATCTCTGGGAGCTCTAGCCGCTCTTGCGTGCCAGAGCGAGGGCAAAGAGCCGGTCGGGGTCGGTGTACCACTCGGCCAGACGGAAGCCGCTCGCGACCAACATCTCTTCTACCATCGGCCGGTCGTACTTGCTGCTGATCTCGGTGTGAATCTTTTCTTCAGCCTCGATCGAGAGCGTTAGATCGAGGGCCTCTAGACGAACCGGCTGATCGGTTTCAGCGGCGAGCGAAATCTCGATCCAGCTGTTCTCGCGGTCGAAAAAGGCCACGTGGCGGTAGGACTCGGGTCGAAAATCGGCCTCGGCCAGACGGTTGACCACTCGCAAGATGTTGCGGTTGAACTCGGCGGTGATGCCGGCCGAGTCGTTGTAGGCCGCTTCCAGCCGCTCGACGTCCTTGACCAGGTCGACGCCAAGGAGAAAGAAATCGCCGGCCGCCATGGGATCACAGACCCCCTGCAGGAGCTCCACCGCCTCCTCGGGCCGATAGTTGCCGATGGTGCTGCCCAGGAGAATCACCAGCCGCGGGTCCCCCGGGGGGATCTCATCGAGGTGATGGGTGAAGTCGGCCACCATGCCGTGGACAAAGAGCTCGTCGTACTCCCGGGTAAGCTCCTCGGCCACCCGGCGGACCTCCGACTCGCTGACATCGAAAGGGACGTAGAGCCGCAGGTTGCCCTGCCGGCTCATCGCGTCGAGCAGGATCCGGGTCTTGGTGGCGGCGCCGGCGCCCAGCTCGACCAGCTCTTCCGCACCTGTCCTCGCCGCGACCTCATCGGCGATCGATTCGAGCAGTGACCTCTCGGTGCGGGCCAGGTAGTACTCGGGGAGCTCGGTGATCTGCTCGAACAGCGCCGATCCCTGCTGGTCGTAGAAGTACTTAGAGGGGATCCGACGCGGCGACTCCATGAGGGTCGCCCGCAGCTCGGCCAGATCGGCCTCCCGGTGCGAGGGCTCGAGCTGGACCTCGACCCTGATGCGCTCGGATACGGGGGTTGTCGTCGCCATGAGATCGAACACTTCCTCAATTGGATTGGAGACTAACACCCGGTGGCCGGACCAGTCGCTCCAGCCGGCCCAAGAGATAGTCAACGGCGATGGCGAGAGCCGCGGCCGGCAATGCTCCCGAGAGGATCAGGGTAGTGTCGGCCAGCTGCAGCCCGGTGACGATCGGCTCGCCCAGACCACCGGCACCGATAAAAGCCGCCAGAGTGGCGGTGCCCACCGTGATCACACCGGCGGTCCGCACACCGGCCATGATCACCGGCGCCGCCAGGGGCAGCCGGATCTGGCGCAGGATCTGTCCGTCGGTCATCCCCATGGCGGTGGCGGCCTCGACGGCGTCGGGGTCGGCGTCACGGACCCCGGTGTAGGTGTTGCGGAGAATGGGGAAGAGCGAGTAGATCCAGAGGGCCACCAGGGCCGGGATCACCCCGACGCCCAGCAACGGCACCATAAAGGCCAGCAGGGCGATGGAGGGGATCGTCTGGCTGATACCCACCAGCCGGATCACCGGCTCGGCCAGCCGACGTCGTCGCACCAACCAGAGACCGAGTGGAATGGCGAGGGCGGCGCCGAGAGCCAGTGCCGAGGCGGAGAGTTGCAGATGCTCCAGGGTCCGCCTGCCCAGCGCCCGCCGCTCGGCCCAGAGATAACCAAACAGACCACGTCGGGGTCGAGTCGTGGCCACCGGGGCCGTCCCCTCGACCAGCCCCAGGGTGGCGAGGGCGTCGGCGGCGACGATCGCGGCCTCTTCCGCGCCCTCCTGGAGACGGAGATTCAGACCACGCATGGTCTCCTCGTCAAAGGCCCCGGCCAGCAGCGCCAGGGTCGACCCCACCTCCGGGTGCCGCTCGAGGGTCTCGCCGTTGACGAGAGCGGCGGCTTCGTAGGCGGGGAAGAAGCCGAGGTCGTCTTCCAGCACCACCAGGTCGTAGACCAGCAGCCGGCCGTCGGTGGTGTAGACATCCAGGACATCGATCTCACCCGAGGCCACCGCCTGGTATTTGAGCGTCTGTTGAAAGCCGCGGACCTCGGCAAAGCCCAGACCGTAGTCTGTTTCCAGACCGGGGAGACCGTCGCGTCGCCCCATGAACTCGTACCCAAATCCGGCGCCGAGCTCGGGTGCGATCGCTGCCAGGTCGGAGATCGTCGAGAGGCCATGACGCTCGGCCAGCG
>CALILB010000146.1 GCA_938016625.1 uncultured bacterium
GGCTTGAGCCCTATCTTGTTGGCGCGCTGGTAGAAATCGACCGCCCCGAACATGTTGCCGTGGTCGGTAAGCGCCATCGCCGGCATACCCGCGGCCTGCGCCGCCTCCAGTACATCATCGAGACGGTTGGCACCGTCCAGAAGGCTGTACTGGCTGTGGAGGTGGAGGTGGACGAACGACGGCATCTGCTGGCGCGATCTCAGCGAATGGTATCAGATGGGCTCGATCCACTCCGCCTAGCGAATACCGAGTTGCTCCTGCGCACGACGGCACATCTCGAGGGCCGTGGCGCCGGAGACGACGCTGCTGGGTAGACAATCGGCCGCGCTAGGCAAGAGCCCACAGCGGGCCGTGAGTTGGCAGACATATTCGACCGAGGAGGCGCGACTCACGGGCGCCTCGCCCATACAGGCCAGCGGTGGCTGATGTCGATTCAGGAGCAGCGCCAGACTGGAGAGCACTTCGATCCGTTTGGCCTGCCGGTCCGGCGAGAACTGGTGGAGATCGGTATCCATCTGCATGAGTCCCAGATTGATCACCCGCACGATCTCCTCACGATGCGGGTCGTCGAGGATGTCACTGGCGATCTTGGCCTCCGCCGGACGGCCGTAGCGAACCTCGGGGAAGAGCCAGAAGAGAAGCGACGCCAGCTGGCTCCGGTTCAGAGCGGGGAGCTCGGCAAGCTGGCGGATCTCCTCGGGCAGCAGCTGCAGACGCCAGCGGAACTTGGCCAGGGCCAGCTTGTCTACCAGCTCGGCGTCGTCGGGATACTCGGCGCTCAGCGTCTGGAGGGCGCGCAGACCAAGACTGGGGTCTCCGGCCTCTAGCTCCAGCTCCGCATATCTCTCGATGAGGTCCCGGTCCTGGGAGTAACGTCCGACAAGAAGACGCAGCGCCTCCAGCTCTACTTCGGGCTCTTCCATCAGCGCCGCCACATCGGCCGTCAGCTGCAACGTGGTCGCCTCCTCGGGCGCCCACTCCTGCATCTGTGCCACACCCAGGCTTGCCTGCTCGAGCCGCCCCTGGTCGAGCGCTTCGTTGATGCGGTTGGCCATTATCTCGATCGCCCTGGATCGCATCTCGTCCGCACGCTCGCGGGCCAAAGGCTCGACGTCACTCACGGCCAGGTAGGCGGCGAACGACCGGGGAATGTCTCCGGTCTTTTCACTGCTCCGACCCAGCAGGAGCTGGGCCGCCACGTAGTCGGGCATCTCCTCGGCGATCGGCCTCATTCGCCCGATTGCCCGGTTGAAGTCTTTGGCCACAAAGTCGGCCTGCGCGGCCAGCACCGATGCCGGATGTAGAGCTGGGTTGAGTTCCAGCAACCGTTCGGCGCGCTGGTGAGCGAGCTTGGGCTCGCCCTCCACGACGAGCGTCCGGTGAATATCGTCGAGCTGCTGTTGAGTGCCGGCGTCGAGCGCCAACGGATAACCGCGTGTCGGCGAAACCAGATAGGGCTTGTCTCCGGTGGCGACAACGCTCGTCACCGGTCCGCTCTGGCCGCCGGAAGCACACCCCGCCACGACGGCAGCCAGAACCAAGCCCCCAATCCGAGCGAGCCCGGGTACCAGTCGCTCGAAACCGCGCGCGGGTCCGTTACTCTCCTGCTGCTTCTTCGCCCGCATCGATGGCGACGACGCCATGCTTGTAGACCAGAGTTTCCTGTCCGTCTTGCTCGAGGACCAACGCAAAGCGGTCGAACCTTTTCAGGTGTCCCTCCAACCGATCACCCGTTACCAGTCGGACGGTGAGTTTCTCGCCAGCCTTTAGCTTCTGAAAGAGATACCCGTCCTGAATATTGATAGTCGTCTTAGGCATGCGCCCCCCTTCGGCCAAATTCATTCCAAATGGCCACTATTTGTGGCAACTCCCGCTCGATTTCATCGGCGGAAAACCAGTTTATTTTCTTCTCGTTCCGGTACCAGGTCGCCTGTCTTTTGGCGAACCGGGTGGTCGCCCGGATCGTCTCTGCGATCGCTTCCTCGAGTGTAGTCCGGCCTCTGGCGACTTCCGCCAGCTGGCGATAGCCAATTGCCTGGAACGCCGGTAGTGAGGGACTCAACCCTTGGTCGAGAAGCTCCACCACCTCTTCCACCCACCCCTTCTGCACCATCGACCGGACTCGATCCGCGATTCGATCGTACAAGATGGCTCGGGGCAGGGTCAATCCGATTCGTAACGCCGGCAGCGGCTGCTGCCCGAATGGTCGGTCGGCAATCCAGGCCGACAGCGGACGTCCGGTGCCGAGGGCCACCGCCAGCGCCCGCAAGGTCCTTTGGGTGTCGCCGGAAGACAGTCGAGCGGCGGTCTCGGGGTCGAGCAGATCGAGCCGGAATCTCAGCTTGGCAAGACCATCATCCGCCAGTTGCCGCCGCAAATAGTCGGTAAGGCTGGGATCGAGCGGTGGAATCTCGGCAATCCCCTCGAGCAGGGCACGCAGATAAAGACCGCTTCCACCCACCACGATCGGCACTTTGGCCCGGCGCCCGATATCCTCGATCGCCAGTCCGGCCCGGCGCGCAAAGTCACCGGCCGAAAAACGCTCGTGGGGATCCAGGATATCGACCAGATGATGACGGACTCGCTCTCTCTCCTCCGCCGTCGGCTTGGCCGTGCCGACATCGAAGCCGCGGTAGACCTGGAGGGCATCGGCGTTGATGATCTCGCCGTCGATCTGCTCGGCAAGCTGCAAACCCAGGGCACTCTTCCCCACCGCCGTCGGGCCCAAGATGACCAAAACACTGCCCATTCCGTGGCCAGTTTAGCGCCCATCGGCAAACCCTACTCGCGGGCTACTCGGCAGGCCGATGTGGATCGACCCGTTCCTGTGGAGGGTGAGGCGGATCATTCCCTGCCGGTCCGTACGCAGCACCCGGATGCCTCGTCTTGCGAGCCGGTCGAGTGTCTCTGCGGAAGGGTGACCGTAGCGGTTGTGGACTCCCGCCGAGATCAGGGCCAACCGGGGGCTCACTGCCTCGAGCAGGGCCGGCGAAGTGGAGCTGCTGCTTCCGTGGTGCGGCACCTTGAGGATGTCGCAACCGGCGGACATCCCTTCGAGGGCCGCCGCCAGTTGCCTCTCCCCGCCGGCTTCCACATCTCCGGTCAACAGCACACAGTGTCCCGCCGCTTCGGCTTTGAGCACCAGCGAGCGGTCGTTGCGGCCCCGGCGGGCACCCGCTCGCGGATGGAGAGCGAGCAGCCGCCAGCCCGCCATGGTGGCCGATTCCCCAGCCCAGAGCACCCGCACGGTGATACCCGGTTTGGAGACCAGCTCGCGAGCACACCGGGTGGCCGTCCAGCCGGGGGCCGTCCAGATCTCACGCACCGGCAGATAGCCGACGATGTCCAGCAGACCACCACAGTGATCGAGGTCGGGATGGCTCAGGACCACCGCCTCCAGCCGGCGGAGACCGAGATCGGCAAGCACCGGCAAGACCACGCGGCTGCCGATGTCCCCAAACCGCCAACCCCCGCCATCGACCAGTACGGCCCGGCTCCCCTGCCGCAGGAGCACCGACTCCCCTTGCCCCACATCCAGCACGATGACCTCGGGTGCGGCGGGAAGGGCGCCGGGTGCTGCCAGTCGGCAGGCCGCCAAGACGACCACCGAGGCCGGCAATAACCGCTTTGGATAGAGACATATCGTTCCCATGGCCACCGCCAGCAGGGTCGCGCCCAGGGACGAGAGGTGCAGCGGCCGGACCAGTGTCTGCTCTGGGGTGACAGCCCCCAGCGCGGCGTAGGGCCAGGCGAGCAGATCGAGGGCCGGCAGCGCCAGCCGGGCCACCGCCGGCAGGAGCAAGGCCACACAACTCCAGAGCAGACACCCCGTCAGACACAGGGCCGTCCATGGAATGGCCACCAGGTTCCACAACGGTGCCAGTGGAGTGACGAGATGAAAAGCGGGCAGGGCCCACGGCATCGTCGCCAGCTGGGCGGCCACCGTCGTCGCCAGCGGCAGTCGCAGCCGGCTGGGCAGGGCCGTCCAGTGTCGCGCCAGAACCGGAGCCAGATGAATGATGCCGGCGGTGGCGGCGACCGTCAGACAGAATCCCAGGTCCCGGGGTAGCCCGGGCTCCATCAGGACCATCCCACCAACGACCAGAGGCAGGAGGTTTGCCGCCACCGGTGGGCGCTCCAAACGGAGGGAGGACCAGGCCGCCAGCACCATCGCCGACGCCCGCAGCAGGCTCGGTCGGGGACCCGCCACCAGCAGATAGAGGACCACCGCAGCACCCACCAGGCCAAAACGCCCGCCGGGTGGCAACCCGGCACCCACCACCACGGATATCCCGACCAACAGGCCGACGTGGAGTCCCGAAAGGGCCAGCAGGTGTGACATACCGGCCCGTCTCAGCGCTCGCCGCCAGCTCACCGGCATCGCCCACCGCTCCCCCAGGACCAGGGTGCGAGTGATGATGGCTCCCGATCGCTCCCCGCCTCTCGACCGCAAGGCGGTGTCGAGACGCCGGCGCACCCGCTGCATGCCATCGACAAGCAACTCGATGCCGGGGTCCCCCGGCTCGAGCTCGATCAGGGCCCTCGACTTTACCCAGAGACGCCAACGTCCGGGTGGAACCGGTGGGTGGTTGGCAAAACCGGCAGACCTGCGCACATAACCCTTGACTCGAAATCGGAATCCGGTCGGCGGCGGTTCGCCGGCGGGTAGTGACAGGGAGACGGTCACCGGCCACGACTCGACTCGCGCCCCCTGACGCAGCGTCTCGACCCGCAGGGCGACCGACAGCCGCTCTTGGTGCTCGCTCCAATGACCAACCAGGTGTCCGACCAGGATCACCGGCCGCTGCTGGTCGGGAAACCGGTGGCGGTCGGTGGGAAGGCGACCGCTGTCGGTGGCGGCGGCAAGCAGACCCAGGGCCAGAGCCGCCACCGACCAGCCGACACCCCGCCGCAGGGCCAGGCCCAGAGCCGCCAGGGCCACGGCCAGGGGTACCGAGACCTCGGCGGTCGGTCCGGCCAGAAAGGCGCCTGCCACCAGCGCGGCCACAGGTACCAGCACCGGGGCCTTCCAGGGTTCCACACCCTGCTAGGACGGAATACGCCCCGCGAATCTTCTACCGTGGAGCTAGGAACTCGTCTGTGCTTCCGGGGAAAAAAGGGAAAGGACGGGGAGCCCGGACCGGCGCCGGACCGCCTGCTCGAAGAGCCGATCCCGTACCGCCGGGCGCTCGTCGGCCGGCAGCCGGGTCTCGAGCCGCGCCAGCACTGCCGCGACATCGCGCTCGATCTCGGCGGTCAGCTCCGGGGTGATCCCGGAGCGCAGCTCCTCCATCAGCCGGCGATCGAGCAGTGAGAGCTCGTGCTCGACGTCCTGTATACCCCCCTCGAGCTCGAGGATCTGTCGGCATCGTCGATCCCGCTCGGGCAGCGCCGCTGGTAACGCCGCCGCAAGACTCTGGAGACGGGCTCCGATATCCATCTCGACATGCTCGCCGCGGCCCGCGGGCGCAGCCAGCTCCTGCCTCGCCGCCCAGGCCTTCTCCACCGCCGAGCGACAGTACTTGAGGCTGCGGACGCTCCCCGTCTTGCCGGTCTCGGCCCGCTGGCGAAAAATCTCTTCCAGCGTTACACAGACAAGATCGAGAGGGATGCCGGCGCGGTGCCAATCGCGGGCGATCTGCCAATCGGTCGGTGACAACAGCAGGGGCGCCCCACGCAAGCGGATGAACACTTCCTCGATGGCCCGGAAATAGGCGTGGTCACCGGCCGAGTTGTCATCGGTTGCGGTCATAGATCAGCTTCAATCCCACCAGTGTCAGACCGGAGTCGACCTCGTCGATGTACTTCGAGCCGGAGGCGATGAGCTCGGCGTCACCACCGGTGGCGACCACCCGCTTGATTCCTGGAATCTCCTTCAACAGCCGTTCGAGGATGCCATCGACCAGACCGATGTAGCCATAAAAGAGGCCCGATTGCATGGCGCCGGCGGTGTGCTCGCCAACCAGATGGCTCGGCTTCCTGATATCCACCTGGTAGAGCCGTGAAGCGTGCGAAAACAGCGCTTCGGCCGAGATCGCCAGACCCGGCGCGATAATGCCGCCGGCGTACTCGCCGGCCGGATTGACGACATCGAAGGTCGTGGCGGTACCGAAGTCGACGACGATGACCGGTGCTCCGAAGCGCTCACGCGCGGCCAGGCTGTTGACGATCCGATCGGCCCCCACTTCCAGCGGATTCTTGTAGCGGATCGGTAGCCCGGACTTGATACCCGGCTCGACAAACAGCGGCGGCTGTCCAAAGGTCGTTCTCGAGAGCTGCTCGAATGCCGAGTGGAGGGGTGGGACGACCGAGGAGATGATCACCCCGGTGGCCGCGGCGGGATCGAGACCGGCCTGTTCGAACAGCGGCAACAACAGGGCCGTGTACTCGTCGGCGGTCCGCTCGACGTCGGTCGAGAGGCGAAAGTCGTTGACCAGCTCCTCTCCCGCGTAGACGCCAATGACCGTGTTGGTATTGCCCACATCGACCGCAATCAGGAGCTCGTTTTTGGCAGCCATTAGTTGTCCTCTTAACTCAGGTCTCCCGCCACCACCAGCTGGTCTCCGCCCTCCGACTGGAGCCGCAGGAATCCCCGTTCATCGAAGCCGGCAAACGTCCCCTCGACCACTCCCGTGGGTGTCTGGCACCGGATGTGGTCGCCGTGGTGGTGAACGGACCGCCGCCGATAGCGATCGACGGCAACCTCCATGTCTCCCAGATGCCGGAGCTCGGCAGCCACCGCATCGATCAGCCGACCCGTCAGCTCGGGCAGGACGGGAGCTCCAGCCGTCTCCAGCCCGATCGAGGTGGCCGCCACCACCGGCAGCTCGTCCCGGGTCTGGGAGTAGTTGATACCAAAGCCAATAATGGCCACCACACCCTCCTCATCCATGGGCAGTGACTCGATCAGGATGCCACCGATCTTCCGACCGCCGACAATCAGGTCGTTTGGCCACTTGAGACGGCAATCATCATCCAGAACCGCGGTCAGACCGTCGGCCAGCCCGACAGCCACGAGCAGTGGCAGGGTGACGAGCTGCTCCCGGCTTGGCAACGGCAGTATCCAGGAGGCGTAGATCCCTTTCGCCTGGGGGCTCGACCAGTGACGACCCCAGCGGCCCCTACCCTGAGTCTGCTCGAGAGCGACAACCAGGGTGGCCGGCGGCGGATCGCCCGACTCCAGACAGCCGGTGGCGAGCTGCCGCGCCAGCAGATTGGTCGAATCGACCGTCGCCAGCAAGACCAGGTTGTCTACCCGCGACCGGTCCGGTCGCCAGAAGTCTTCGAGGTACCGTCCAAGAACCATGGGGGACGACGGGTGTGACCGCCTTCTATGAGCCCGAGGATGAGAGACCGGCACGGATACTCTCGAGCCGGTTCTGCATCTCGGCGAGCCGGCTCCGATTCCGCTCGACGACCGCCGCCGGCGCCTTCGACAAGAATTCCTGGTTGGCCAGCAGGCCTTCGGCGTGCGCGATCTGCTCTCCCAGCCGTTTCAGCTCTCCCTCGAGTCGCGCCGTCTCCTCGCCGCTCAGCTCCTTCTCCGGGGTTACCAGCCCAACTCGAATACCGGCGACGACATCTCTGCTCGCCTCCTCGGGGGCCGGTGCGAGCTCGAGCGTCTCGAGGCGGGCAAGGGAGACGATGAGGGGCTGCTGGCTGGTCCAGAAGCCCGACTCCTGCTCGGTTTCGGGCTCCAGATAAAGGGTAACCAGCTCTTTTGGGGCGATTTTGAGCTCGGCGCGCAGATTCCGCACCCAGGTTACGACCTCGATCAGCTTCTGCATCCGCTGCTCGATCTCGTCGTCTTCCCACGCCTCGACCTGTTGGGGATAGGACGCCAGGACAATCGTCTGGGAATGGATGCGCTTACGACCGGGCAAGCGCTGCCACAGCTCCTCGGTGAGAAAGGGCATCACCGGGTGGAGCAACCTCAGGCTGCGATCGAGCACTGTCAACAGCACCTCCCCCGCCATCGGCCGAGGTGCTGTTCCCATCAACGCGGGCTTGGCCAGCTCGATATACCAGTCGCAAAGCTCACCCCAGAAGAAGTGATAGAGCCGCTGGCAGGCCTCGTCGAAGCGAAAGTTCTCGAACTTCTCGTTGACCTCGGCCGCCACCCTGGAGAGTCGGGAGAGAATCCAGCGCTCCGGCGCCGCCAACCCCTCGACCTCGATGTTCTCGCAAACCTCCGCCTCACCGACACGCGACAGGGTAAAGCGTGTGGCGTTCCAGATCTTGTTGCCAAAGGCCCGATAACCGGCCATGCGCTCGAGATCCAGCGGGATGTCCCTTCCCGGGCTGTCGAGGATGGCGAGGGTAAAACGAACGGCGTCGGCCCCATACTGATCCACGATCTCGAGCGGATCGACGGTGTTGCCGCGGGTCTTGGACATCTTCTGTCCCTCGGCGTCCCGGATCAGACCGGTGAGATGGACCGTGTGGAAGGGCAGCTGATCGGTGAAATGGAGGCCGCTCATCACCATCCGCGCCACCCAGAAGAAGATGATGTCGAAGGCCGTCACCAGCACATCGGTCGGATAAAAGGTCTTCAGATCCTCGGTTTCATCCGGCCAGCCAAGGGTCGAGAACGGCCACAGGGCCGATGAGAACCAGGTGTCCAGAACATCCGGATCCTGGGTCAGATCCTCGGTACCGGCCGCTTCGATCGCCTCTTCCAGGTTGTGCGCGACGAAGCATTGACCGTCCGCCGTGTACCAGGCAGGAATCTGATGACCCCACCAGAGCTGACGGGAGATGCACCAGGGCTTGATGTTGTCCAGCCAGTGCTTCCAGGTCTTGCCCCAGGTATCGGGAACGAGTTGCAGATCGCCCTTCTCGACCGCTTGCAGTGCCCGCTGCGCCGCGACCGAGACGTCGCTGAACCACTGCGTGGAGACCAGCGGCTCGATCGGTACCCCGCTGCGCTGACAGTGCCCGACATTGTGGGTATAGGGCTCGATCTCGACCAGGTATCCCTGGTCCTGGAGCATGGTCACGACCTTCTCACGGGCCTCGAATCGATCCAGCCCGACAAACTCCTCCCCCGCCTCCGCCGTCATCCGGCCCTTGCGGTCGATGACCTGAATCCCCGGCAAGTCGTGACGCTTGCCGATATCGAAGTCGGCCGGATCGTGGAACGGTGTGACTTTGACCATGCCGGTGCCGAACTCGCGGTCGACCACCTCATCGGCGACAAAGGGGAGCTTGCGTCCCACCAGCGGGAGGACGGCGAACCGGCTCTCGAGCTCCCCAAGCCGCTCGTCTTCGGGATGGATCGCGATGGCGGTATCCCCCAGCATGGTCTCCGGCCGAGTCGTGGCCACCACGATGCGCTCTTCGCTGCCATCAATGGGGTAGGCAATGTGGTAGAGCTTGCCCTGAACCGTCTTCATCTCCACTTCCAGATCGGAGATCGCGGTTTCGAGACCCGGCGACCAGTTGACGATGTACTCGGCCCGGGTAATGAGCCCCTCCCGATATTGGCGTACAAAGGCCTCACGCACCGCGCGCGACAGCCCCTCGTCGAGGGTGAACCGCTCGCGGCTCCAGTCGCAACTGGCACCCAGCTTGTCGTGCTGCCAGCGGATGTTGCCGCTGTGCTGTTCGGTCCACTCCCAGGCTCGCTCCAGGAACGCTTCGCGACCGAGCGTCTTGCGGTCGAGACCCTCCTTGACCAGCTGCCGCTCGACCATGAGCTGGGTGGCGATGCCGGCGTGATCGGTGCCGGGAAGCCAGAGCGCGTTGTATCCCGACATCCGTTTCCACCGGATCAGCAGATCCTGGATGGTGGCCTGCAGGGCGTGCCCCACGTGCAACGAGCCGGTGACATTGGGTGGCGGGATCATGATGCAGAACGACGGCCTCTCCGACGGGGCCTCCGCCTCGAAGAACCCGTTGTCGGTCCACCACTCCTGCCACCGAGCCTCGTAGCTCGCGGGCTCGAACCTTTTGTCCATGTCTTTTCGCTTGTTGTTCATCGACGGGACCGCCGCTCAGACGATTCCGTCATGATGACCGCGCCGGTCAGTCGACCTGCTCCTCCAGCTCGCGCAGACGGCTCTTGATCACGATTTCGGCCAGGTCGGGAATGACCTCCCAGGAGATCTCCCGCACGATATCTTCGCCCAGGTACTCCACCACCTTGCGGGCGATGCGCTCGACATCCTCCTCCGACAGCTGGGGATCGGCAGCCACGGCTTCGCTCGCCGAGGCCGGCGGCGGTGTTGCCGCGGGCTCCTCTTCGACGACAGGTGCCACCGGGTCCGGTATCTCCTCTGCAACGGGCTCGGGCTCGACTTCGGCGGGAGCGAATGCCATCTCTTCCGGCGCGGAAGTGACCACCTCCGCCACCGGCTCGGGCTCGACTTCGGCAGGGATGAAGTCCATCTCGTCCACCGCGGATGGGACCTCCTCGGCGACTATCTCCTCGATCTCCGCTTCGGCGACCGGCCCGGACGGCTGCTCGACCCGGACCGACGAGATGTCGAAACCCATCTCCTGCTCGGGCTCCACTGGATCGGGGATGGGTGGCACCGGGCTCTCGACCGGAGCCGTCATCTCCTCCGGCTCCGGTTCGGGCTCGACGACCGTGTCGGCCACCGCTCCCACCAGACCTTCGACCATCTGCAGGAGCTCCTGCGAGTCGAAGGGCTTTTTCAAGTGAGCATCGGCCCCGGCAGCGTGCGCCTCTTGCTCATCGAAGACCTCGAAGGTCCCGACCAGCAA
This sequence comes from uncultured bacterium, assembly GCA_938016625.1. GTDB lineage: Bacteria > Acidobacteriota > Thermoanaerobaculia > Multivoradales > JAHEKO01 > M0029. The sequence goes on from CALILB010000146.1 coordinate 10,729, forward strand.
CAGGACCGGAACTCCGGGGTG
>CALILB010000147.1 GCA_938016625.1 uncultured bacterium
GCCGTAGGTGCGGAGATCCCGATTGGCCAGCTCTCGGATTTGCTCCTTGTAGGTCGGCACCCGTTCCAGCCATCCGAGAGGGGTGATCATCGACAACAGCAGGTGGAGCTCGGCGTGCTCGGGCACCAGAGACTGGGCAAAGATCACCGACGTGTCCGGATCCAGACCCGAGGCGATGAGGTCCGCCAGCATCTCCAGCGAGTTCTCCGCGATCTGAGACGAGTCGCTGTAATCGGTGGTCAAGGCATGCCAGTCGGCGATGAAGTAGTAGCACCGATATCGATTCTGGAGATCCACCCAGTTCTTGACCGCTCCGAAATAGTTGCCGAGATGGATCCTTCCCGTGGATCTCATCCCGGACAATACAACTTGGTCTCGAGTATTGACTGGCACCCTTTATCCTCGCTCTCGCCTTGGGGCTTGGCCCGGGCTAGGGAGTAACCCGTTGGTTGATTTCGGTTATCAGCCGCTCGTTGGCGATCAGGACCCGGGTTTCGCGCCGCAGGGTGACGATCTGGACGACAACGGTGACATAGAAAAGAGTCTGATGGGCCCAGGCAGGCATCGATTTGGTGACCACGGCCCCACCCACGACAAAGGTGGCGATTGCCAGGATCATGGCCACCAGCAGCCATGGGCTGGTCTGGTTCTTGAAGTCCCTGAGCTGGTCCAGGATCTCCGGCTCGAGCTCATGCTCGACCACAGCACCCTTTATGACTTTGCCGGTGCCGATGAGATAGAAGAGAATCCAGCAATGAGAAAAAAGCAGCAGCAGGCTGGCGAGAAGTGCCAGCAGCACATGACGGCTCAGGCCGTCTGTGCCGTCGACGACATAGCCGTGGAACCCGGCTATCAGCAGGCCAAGAGCCGCCAACCAGCCAATCATCAGTAGTGCTCTGCCCATCATCCGCGGAATCCTCCTCGGCCCAGTGGCCGATTCAGGCGTCTATTCTTCACGCTCTGCCTCCCGGGTCAATCCCGGCGCCTCGACAGCTCTCACCTCGCGATGCCAAATGCGGATGGCTGCGGGTGGTCTGAACTCCCTTTCCAGCCGCTGCCGACCGGCGGCGCCACGGCGGCTCGACTCCTCCGGGTCCCGCCAGGCCTCCTCCACCGCCCCTGCCAATTCGTCGATGTTCTCGGCAGACACCAGCCAGCCCGTTACCCCGTCCTCGACGACCTCCGGAATACCGCTCACCCGGCTGGCTATCACCGGCACCGCGGCCTCCATCGCCTCGAGAATCACCAGCGGCATGCCCTCGTAGATCGAGGGCACCACCAGGGCTCGGGCACCGGCAAGCAGCTCCCGGACCTCGCCGGCGGAACGTCTACCGAGGAAACGCACGCGGTCGGCGACTTCGAGCGCCGCCGCCCTGCGCTCGAGGGATGGTCCCTGTTCCCCGTCGCCCGCCACGAGGAGGCGAAGCTCCGGAAATCGCGAACAGAGGCGGGCCAGCGCCTCCAAAAGGATCTCCACCCCCTTGCGGATGCGAAGACGACCGACAAAAAGAAGATACTCCTCGCCGGTCTCGGGAGCGGGTTTCTCCACTCGCTCCACCTCGACTCCGCCGGTTGTGTTGGGCAGGACTCGCACCGAGTCCGCCTGGTAGTCGCGTTGAATCTCGTTTGCCGTCTGCTGGCTGGGTGCGAGCACGAGATCCGCCAGCCAGACGGTCAGCAACCCAAGAGCCACGTGCAGGGGTGCTTTGAAGCAGAAAAATGCGCGCTCACGGAAGGTCGGTTCTCCGACGACCCTGCCGTCGGCCCTCAGCAGTCGAATCGCTTTCATCTCCTCGACATAGCTCACCTGGAGCAGGGCCACGAGCAACGGGGAAGGCTCGAGCAGGGCTCTGACGGTTGCCACCATCAGCGCCGCCAACGCACCATCCGATTCGTGAACCTGGACAACGTGAGGCCGAAACCCTCGGAGCGCACGCCAGCAGGGCCCCAGTACCGTCAGCGGGAACAGGACCTTGGGGCCCCTGGCACCACCGGCACCTCGGCCCAACACCTCCACCTCGTGCCCCTCGCCCCGGAGGGCCGCAGCCAACTGTAGGACCTGCTCACCAACACCGGATACATCAGTGGGTGGCAGGGTATTGACGATGAGAAGAATGCGCACGACTACCCTCCCGCAAATCGTTGATGGCGATCGGCCGCCCGTTTCTCGACCGCTGCCAGCAGCAGGTGAAGATCCTCACGCCGATCGGAGGTCTGGAGGATCTTACGCGCGTCTTTGCGCGCAATCTCCAGCCACTCCTTGTCGGCTACCAGATCCGCAACCCGGAACAGTGGCACACCCGACTGCCGGGTGCCAAGGAGATCACCCGGGCCCCGGATCTCGAGATCGGCCTCCGCGACCCGGAAACCGTCCGTGGAGCCCGCAAAGATGTCCAGCCGCCGGGCCGTCGAATCACCGCTGAGCTTGCCATGAATGGCGACACATGTGGATGGCTCGGAACCGCGGCCGATACGGCCACGCAGCTGGTGAAGCTGCGAGAGGCCAAAGCGTTCGGCGCTCTCGATGATCATGATGGTCGCCCGCGGCACGTCGAGCCCCACTTCGACCAGAGTTGTCGCCACCAGCACCGTGACCTCGCCGGCGGCAAAATCGCTCATGATCCGGGCACGCTCCTCCCGGGAGCTCCGACCATGGAGAATCTCCGAGCGATGCCCACTGAGCAGTTCGCGCACCTCCTCCCCAAGACCGGAGACTGCTGCGGCATCGATACGCTCGCTGTCGTCGATCAGGGGGAAGACCACATAGGCCTGGGCACCGAGATCCAGCCGTCTTCTCATCCAGCGGTAGACCGCGGGTCGGGAGCTACTCGCGACGACACGCGTCGAGATCGGCGAGCGACCGGGTGGGAGCTCATCGATGACCGAAAGTGCCAGGTCGCCGTAGGCCGTCAGTGCCAAGGATCTCGGTATCGGGGTGGCGGTCATCACCAGCAGATCGGGCCGCAGGCCTTTGTCCTGCAGAAGACGTCTTTGTGCCACCCCAAAACGGTGTTGCTCATCGATAACGGCGAGCCCCAGCCGGCGTAGGGAGACGCTCTCCTGGATCAGGGAATGGGTCCCCACCACCAACTGGATTTCGCCCGCCGCAAGCTCTCGTCGTAGCCGGCCCTGGTCGGGGCTCGAGCTGGTAAGCAGCGCGACACGGAAGCGCTCGCCCAGCAGCCGCTCGAGCGTCCGGTGGTGCTGCTCGGCCAGGATCTCGGTCGGAGCCATAAAGACGCCCTGGTTGCCGCTGCCCAGGGCCGCCGCCAGCGCCAACGCGGCAACGATGGTCTTGCCGCTGCCGACATCCCCTTGCAGCAGTCGCAACATCGGGTGGGGACTTGTCATGTCCTCCCTGATCTCGCCGAGGACACGCTGCTGGGCCGCCGTCAAGGAGAAGGGCAGGAGCTCGTCGAGCAGCTCGTGAGTCGTCTCTCCCCAATCGTGGTGGTGCGCCTTGCGCTCTCTGGTCTCCAGCGAGCGGAGCAGCGCCAGCTCGAGTTGGAGCTTGAGAAACTCGCCGTAGATCAACCGCTCATGCGCCGGCGTCTTGCGCTCGTTCAGACGTTCGACCGAAATATCCCCTTGCGGCCGGTGGAGGGTGGCTAGGGCTGTCGCCATCGAGGGCAGCGAGTAGCTCTCGAGGAGATCGACGGGGAGTCTGTCCGTCAACTCCGCCTCGAGCTGGATGTGGTCCAGGACCTGATCCATGAGGCGACGCAGCGCTTTGGACCCGAGCTTGCCCAGAGCAGGGTAGACGGGCACGATTCTGCCGCTGTGGAGGGCCTCGTCGGCCGGCTCGCAAGTGGGATTGAGCAGCTCCAGGTGCTCCGCGCGGCGGCGGACGCGCCCATAGAGCAGATAGGTCTCCTCCGGAGAAATCTGCCCGAGAAGGTAGGGCCGGTTGAACCAGACAACCGCCAGCTCACCGGTGTCGTCCACCAATCGTCCACGAACCATCGACATGCCGCGGCGGCGGAGGCGAACTCGAGACAGCTTCTCCAGCCGGCCGCTCAGCAAGTAGTCCCCCTCGGCATCCACCCGATTCACCGTCACCAGGGTTCTTCGATCCTCGTAGCGGAAAGGCAGGTGGAAGAGGAGGTCACGAACGATCCGGTAGCCGGCAGCCGCCAGCTCGCGAGAACGGACCGGACCGATGCCCCGGAGTTCGACGAGCGGCGTCTCCGCGGTCAGGTTCACGGCTGTACGGGACGTTCGACTGTTGCGGTCGATCGGTGCGGGATTGCTCACTCAGCGAAGAAAGTGAGCTCGACCAGCCCAAAGCGGACGGCGTCTCCGGAGCGGATCTCGGCGGGGACACCGGCCTGAATCCGCTTGCTATTGACATAGGTTCCGTTGGTCGCCCCAATGTCTTCGACCACGAAGTAGGTCTCCCCCTCGCGGTAGATCTTGGCGTGCCGACGACTACTCGACCGGTCCTCGTCGACAGAGGTCAGATCGACATCGGGACTGATCCCGGTCACCGGATCGCGCCGACCGAGCGTGCAGGAGCGATCGCTGGACAACAGGAATTTGACGCCCGACTCGAGATGCTCCAAACGGCAGGGCCCGGCCGCTTCGTCCTGGGCTGGCTCTTTGACTTGCCCCTCGGCCGGGAGCTCAGGGCGATCCTCCAGCACTTCATTCAACAACTCGTCGGTCTCTCTAACCCGACGAGAGAGTTTGCGCATGATGCGGACGCCGATCTCGGGGTTGCGACGCAGCATGCCGTCAAACGTCGCACCGTTGATCTGGATCAACTTGCTATGGGTCGCTGCCCGCGCCGAAGCGTTTCGCGGCAGCTCCTCGAGGATCGACATTTCGCCAAAGAAGTCACCCTTCTCGAGAGTGGCGAGCGTGCGGCTTTTCCCCTTCGCCTCCTGGACGATCTCGATCTTCCCCTCGTGAATGATAAACATCTCGGTCCCCAGGTCTCCCTCTCGGAAGACGTACTCACCTTCGTCGAAATCTACTGTCCTGCCCTTGTAGGGCTTGGCGCTCGTGGCCTTGAATTCCGGAGACATCGAATCACTTTGGTGCCGCAGTCGGCGGCCCCAGCTCCAACTCGTTACGACGCGGGTCGAGCCTGGCGTTCAACCCGAGGGGCAGAGTCATGTTTGGCCGGCAGTGCCCGCTCGGACAACCCCAGGCTACCGGCCAATCCGGGTGGTCGGCAATCTCCTGTACAACACTGCCGAGGTCCGGACCGCCGATGACCTCGTCCGTCACCTCTAATTTACCAATAACCATGCCGTTTATATGCGACAGGCTACCGGAGAGCGCCAGCTGGTTCAACATTCGGTCGATCCGATAAAGCGGCTCATTGACGTCTTCCCAAAAGAGAATGGAGCCGCTCAGGTCGGGGGTAAACGGGGTTCCCAGGGTAGCCGTCAGCAGACTGAGACAACCACCGAGGAGCGGCCCTTCGACCGCTCTGTCCCCACCAACCCGTTCCAGGGGAACGCTGTCGGGGTAGCCTCCTGAGAGGGCCCGCTCGAGAGAGCCCCACTCATCGCTCTCCAGCCCACGCGCCAGGTCACCGGCGACCATCGGACCGTGAAAGGACACCAACCCGAGACGGGCCACGACCTGCAGCAGAAAGGGGGTCACGTCGGAGTAGCCGACATAGGCGCGGGGAACGGCCGCGAGTGCCGACCAGTCGAGTCGCGGCAGCAGCCGTAGGCTCCCATGCCCGCCGCGGGTGAACAGGATCGCCCGTACCGAGGGATCCGCTGCCAGGTTGTGAAAGGCGGCCAACCGCTCGTTGTCCGAGCCGGCGAAGAGGCCCTTGCGGGAGCGCAGGTTGTCAGCCGGGATCGGCTCGAAGCCAAGCTCATGGATCGCTTCGAGCCCACGATCGAGAGTCTCCGGGTCGACCGGTCCCGAAAGGGCGGCCACACCCACACGATCTCCCGTGCTCACGGGTGGAGGTAAAGTGACGCCGGAGAGCCCCATAAGCCGAATTCTGTCCTCCCGGGAAACCGGGTCGGCGGTCATTCCTCTGGGACCGACGTTGCCGTCGGCCTCGTGCGACCTACCCGGTGGCGGCTCGAGCTCACCGTCGAAACGGAGAGCCGAAAGCGGGACGGGCGACCCGCGATCCGCCACCCTATTTGGTCTTGCTCCGCATGGGGTTTACCGTGCCTCACACCGTCGCCGGTGGAGCGGTGCGCTCTTACCGCACCCTTTCACCCTTACCCGTGCCCAAAGGGCCCGGGCGGTCTGCTCTCTGTTGCACTTTCCGTCGCGTCACCGCGCCTCGCCGTTAGCGAGCATGCTGCCCGTCGGAGTTCGGACTTTCCTCCGCGCTGACAAGAGCCAGAGCGGCGACCACCGCGGAGCTCTCCGGCGCCCTCCCTATTTTACGTCTTTTCTGCGGTTGAAGAGCCGGCGGAAGACGCCCATACCCTCTTTGGGTGTGTCGTCACGGCTCGGGCCCAACCGGGCCAGGCCCTCCTCGGCCTCTGGAAAGCCGGGTATCAGCTTGAGTGCCGCTTCGTACTCACGTCTCGCCTGGGTAAGTTGACCCGTCCTCTCGAGCAGCGAGCCCAGCGTGGCATGCAGCTCGGGATCGTCCGGACGCAGACGGGCAGCGTGATGATAGCTCTGGATGGCCTTCTCGACCCAGTTGGGGTTCTCCGCCTGACACTGCCCCAGTAGGGCGAAGTACTCAGGCTGGGGATCGATCTTGACGGCCTGTTCGAGCAGTTGGATCGCCGAGTGGAGCTGTTGCTGCCACACCAGACCCTTGGCGACGTTGAAGTTGTGGCGGGCCGAATCAACCTCCTCCTCCCGCCGCACCTTCGAATCGTAGGAGACCGTGCGCGAACTCATGACCGGACCGACTTCCAGACAATACAGACGACTGCGCTCGGGATCACTGAGAGTCAGATAGGCCTCGGTGGCCTTCTCGAAGAGCATCTGCATCCCGGCCTCTTTGCCTTGCAGTCCGAGGCTGGAGGCATGCTCGGGGTGGACAATGCGGCCCAGCTCGACAAAGGCCTCCTGAATCTCTTCGGCGGTGCTCCCCAACTCGATCCGGAGCAACTCGAAGAAGTTCAACTCGCCCAGGCGCCCGAGGAGATCGGTGAGGAGCTCACGGTGGGTGACCGGGTTCATCTCGAGCGGCTCATGCTCGAGGCTCTTGGCAATCCGGTCGCTGAACTTGCGGATGATCTCGGCGCTGAGGAACTCC
>CALILB010000148.1 GCA_938016625.1 uncultured bacterium
CTCCTGTTTGCATTTATTCTCGGGGAGCAGGTCGGCCCCGGTTCCGCCGGCCGACCCGGGATAAGGGTACAAACCTAAGCGAACCGTTGTCAACCCGCATCTACTATAATCTTACAAAAATATACTCAGATTTATTCCCGATTTGCACCACGGGAGGGCCCAAAAGGGCAAAAAAGCTGTTTTGATCAGTCCAGAAGGATAAGAGGGGGCCGTTCGGTCAGCTCCGGCACCACAAATTCCGGATCTAGCAGGAAATTGCCGGTGATGGTCTCGGCCCGCGAGGTGATCGGCGAGGCCTCCTCGGACTGCTCCCGCTGGAGCACGTAGCCCGCTGCCAAAGCCGAGTATTCGAAGGGGTCGCCGGCGGGATCCAGCAGGTCATCGGGCTGGACAAAACCTCTGTCCACCAGATCGTTCAAGCTTTCCGGGAATCGCCCTTCGAGCAGGAAGAAGGTCTTGGCCGATCTGTCGATCTTGAGAAAGGCGGCGGAGTACTTCAGATTCTCCAGCTCCTGCCTCAGGTCTTTCTGTCCCGGGAATGGCAGGATCAGAAAGCGGGGGTTCATCAGCACGACGCTCACGAGACCCACCACCAGTCCTATGGCCAGCAACCGGCTCGGCCAGGGCGGATATTCGGAGATCCGTTTGGGCTTCTCCACCGCACGTGTTCGCAGAGAGTCGAGCCATCCGTCCTCTTCCGCCTCTCTGGCCGCCGCAGCCCCTGCCGCTCCGAGAAGATCGGTGGTGGAGATGGAAGGAATCGGCGTCGCCGTGATCGCCGCCTCCTCCGACTGGATCAGCCCGGCCTCCTCCAGCCGGTAGACCATCAGCAGGGTCCGGTATTTTTCGATCCCGGCCTCCTGCACCAGCTCCAGCACGGTCCGCCGGCCGTCGAACTTCTCCATCAGCTGCAGGACCTCGTTGCCGAGGTCGGTCAACAGTTCGGTGGGCAGGCTGTCGGCGGAGACGGCGGAGCCGCCGGCGTCCAATCGACGATAAACCGTCTCCAGGGAAGGGATCCTGCCGGAAAGGGGGCCCTGTGTGCCCAGATCCTGCGCCGCCTTGATCAGGAGCTCTTCGACCGAGATGGGGACGATGCCATCCTCGAAGGAGACCTCGTCCCCCCGGTAGAACTTGAACTCACCCGCGCGCCAATGCAGAACCTGACGGCACAGTCGATAGGTGTGGAAGCGCAGTGCCCCGAGAAGCTCTTCACGAGTGAGGTAGCTCCTTTCGACCAGCAGATCCACCACCCGACCACCCCCAGCCTGATGTTCTGCGGCAAGAGTCGCAAAATCCTCCGGCCGGACCAGGTCACGGCTTGCCAGGACCTCTCCCAGCCCCTCCTCGAGCGACTGATTCAGCGCATCGGCGGAGACCACTTCGCCACTCAGGAACGAGACGCCGATGATCTCCTCCTCGCCCTGAACCGTCAGGATTCCGGTTCTCTTGTCGCGTCCGACCGCCATTAGGGCGTCAGCGAGCTCGCGATCGTGGATGGCGCCTTCGTAGGTCATCTCTTATCTAGCGAAAGATCAACCGGTAGGTGAAGTAGATCGCCAGGCCGACGCTGCAGACCATCCAGGCACCAAGGCCGCCCGCAGCGAACATCCACGGGATTCGAAAGCCTAGATGCTCGACCAACGGCAGCGTCACCAAGGCGATGGGTATGAACAGGCCCACATAGGCCTTGATCCAATACCCCATCTCGGCTTCCGTAAAGCCCGGAATCAAGCGCAGGCCTATCGCCCACAGCCCTCGATCGACCTCCCCCGAGCGCACCGACCGGCGCCAGCGGGGATGGGCGACAAAGCGAAAGACAATGGAGATAATCACAAAAACTGCGATCAACGGCAGTACCAGCGGCAGCCGCCAGTGTCTGAGCCAGCTATCGACCAGCCCCTCCGCACCCCAGACCGCGAGCAGCTCATCTTCAATCTCCGGCGCCCTGGAAATGCCGCCATCGAGACTGACAACGCGCTTCAGCGTCGACCCCTGGATCCACCTGCCGACGGAGGTGTTGTCGAGGGCCTGGGCTTTTTCCAGCTCGTGCCCGGCCGCACTGAACCGATAGGTGTCGGAATAGACCTGGCTCAGATTGAAGTGAGCAGCGGCGTGGGGTGGCAACAAGTCACTGGCACGACGAAAGTAATCGATGGCACGCTCGAACTCACCCCGCTCGTAGAATGAAACCCCTGTGTCATTGAGGGCCGACCGATTGTCCGACTCCTGGCCGAGGACACCCAGATAGAGCGTCTCGGCGGTCTCCCATTGCCCCAGTCGCAACTGGAGATCGCCCAATAGGTGGACGAGCGGCACGCTTTCCGGCAGCGTCACTCGCAACTCGTCCATGTCGGCAATGAGGTCACCGTCCAGACGGCCGGCGATGAGGCGATCCATGGTGACGAGCGTCGGTGTGGTGCGAATCTCGAGCTTCCGCCGCTGCTGCTCGACAACCAGGGGCGAGGCCACGAGAAAGACCCAGATGAGGAGAAGCAGAACCCGTTCGCTGGCGCCGGCGTAGTTCCACAGGAGTAACGACCAATAGATCAACAACCAAAGAAGACCCGAAGGGAGAGCCAGAGGCCAGAGCAAGAACAAGAGGGCAAAGCCAAACGCCGCGATGCGGGGCATGTAGCGTGAAAAGAGCTTTAGCAGGTCGCCAAAGAGGAAGACGCCTCGGGTCGCCATCTCCAGGGCCACGAACGCTCCGCCGGTCAGCAACAGCACGCACAGGCCCCACACCAACAGATTGTTGGCCCACAGCGACCGCTCGAGCGGCATCTTGAACGAGCGAAGGACACCGGTTCCCCAGTTCTTCAGCGCCGTAAACGGGACCTCCTCGAGGGAAGCGACGCGGGCCGCTGCAAAAGCCACCTCCGGACGGCCGGGGTCGAGCATCTCCGCTGCTTCGACGCCCCAATGGGCCTTTTCGAAGTCACCCTCTCGGGCAAAGCGAACAGCGCTTGCGGCGGCACCGAGACTCAGGTTGGGAAGCGCCTCCATACCCAGCTCGCTGCTATTCGCCATCAGGCTCGACAGCGCCGCGTCTGCGCGCTCCTGGTCGCCGCGGTAGTAGGCGGTGAGCCAATCGAGCCAATCCTCCTGCAGCCTGGCCAGTGTTCTGAGAACCGGGGAGGTCAGCTCCATCGTGTTGGCCGTGGGAACCTCCTGTCCGGGGCTCGGTGCTGCGAGCAGGATCGACACCACCACCATGACCACCCAAGGGGCTCGCAGGAACGCCGAGGCGACCCTCGAAAGAGAGCTCTTCAATTCGTATCTGAGTGCCCGGAGCTGCAGGAGGCTGCCTCCAAATGCCATCAAGAGCTAGCCGCGTTTCTGGACGTACCGCATACGGATCCGGTAGAGCAGTTCGTCCAGAAACTTCTGCTCTTCGGGATCGAGGTTACCGGCGGTCTTCCGCTGCAGGACCTCGAGAAGATCGATGTACAAACGGGCTATATCCAGGTTCTCCATCGATTCGCCGTCGGGCAGAGTGGAGTCTCCGAGATAGAGCGCTATGGGCTCGGCGATGATGCTTACCAGGTCGAAGAAGGTCGGTTCACCAGGAGTCCCCGGCGTGGCCGTAGGCTCGGGACCCGGCAGGGATTCCTCCACCGGCGCAGGTTGGGGCTCCGGCTTGGCCTCGGGCGTTTCTTCTCGGGTGCCGCTGCCCGACTCCTGATCTTCTTCCGCCTGCTGAAACTCCTCGCGCAGCTCACCGTCAGCGGTGAACATCCGCTTGTCCGTGACCTTGATTTCTTTCTCGCTCACAGGTCGCACTTCTCCCTATCTTTGTCTACCAAAAGACGT
>CALILB010000149.1 GCA_938016625.1 uncultured bacterium
CTTGAAGTCACCGTCCGCGTTGACATCGGCAAAAGCGGTGACCGAGTCCGCGGCCGGGTCGATCGCCACCACCGTCGACACGCTCTGCTTGACCGCCTCCATCTTGGCGCGGTGGATCAACATCGAGATCTGCCGCGCCGCACCCTCGTGCTTGGCGCGCAGAATCATGTTTTGCAACGCCGGCAGACCCATCAGGGAGATGATGCCGATCACCGCCACCACCACCATGATTTCCAGGAGGGTGAATCCTCCCGGACGTTTCCGTCCCTGTGTCATGCGTCACTCCTTTTCCGAGGCAAATGTATTGAGCAATATGCATACCAAATTTTCGAAAAACGGATAAGTCGTTTCTGTGGAATGGTTTAGGTGGTCATCGCCGGTTGTGAAGCAGTTCACAGACAAGGCAAATCGGTTTCCTTCAGTAACAACTGCGCCATCTGCTGAAAAAACGCCTCGACCAGGGAGGGTTCGTACCCGCGGCCGGGAGCCGGCTCCGGCGCCCTGACTACCCCGGCAGGTCGAAGTTCTTGGCGGCAATTGAAGCGACATGCCGGCCGATGGCCAGAGCGGCGGTGGCGGCGGGGGAGGGGGCGTTGAGCACCTGGATCGTACGCTCGTCCTCGAGGATGCTGAAGTCCTTTAGCAACCGTCCGCGGTTGTCGACCGCCTGGGCGCGAACCCCCGAGCCGGCTGGCTGCACGTCGCGGGTGGTGACTGCAGGCACCAGACGCTGCAACCCGGCGACAAAGGCGCTCGTGGACAGAGAGCGGTGCATCTCGCCGACTCCGGTCTGCCAGTAGCTGCCGGCAAGCCGCCAGAACCCGGGGTAGGTGAGAACTTCGCCGGTGTCGCGGAGCGAAAAGCTCCACCTCGAGTAGCCCTCGCGGCTGAGGGCCAACACCGCGTTGGGTCCCGCTTCGACCTCGTCGTCGATGGTGCGGGTGAAGTGCACACCCAGAAAGGGAAAGCGCGGGTCGGGCACCGGGTAGATGAGACCCCGCACCAGCTCGCGGCGATCGGGGACCAGCTGGTAATACTCACCGCGAAAGGGAACGATCCGCACTTCGGGCCGGAAGCCCGAGAGCCTGGCGATCCGGTCCGCCTGAAGACCGGCGCAATTCACCAGATAAGAACAGTGGACAGCGCCGGATTCGGTTTCGAGGACCAGCTCCCGAGGATGGCGGCGGATGCCGACCACCCGTGAGTCGGCTCGCACCTCACCGCCGGCGTCCTCGAGGTCGCGGGCGAGGGCCCTGGTCACTTTGGCGAAGTCCACGACCCCGGTCTGGGGCACCCAGAGTGCCGCCACACCCGCCGCATGTGGCTCGCGCTCGCGGATGGCTTCGGTATCGAGACGTTCGACACCGTCGAGCCCGTTCTCACGGGCCCGACTTTCGAGCTTCTCGAGCGCCGGCAGCTCGGTCTCGTTGGTCGCCAACACCACCTTGCCGCAGCGCCGGTGGGGGATATCCTGTTCTTGGCAAAACCTATAGAGCTCTTCCCGACCTGAGGTACAAAGACGGGCTTTGAAGGAGCCGGGTGGATAGTAGAGACCGGCATGAATCACCCCGCTGTTGTGCCCGCTTTGGTGACGGGCGAGCTCCGACTCGGCCTCGAGGACGATGACCGAAAGTCCGGGGTGGCCGATCAGGCTTCTGGCGGTAGCGACACCGACGATGCCACCGCCAATAACGGCCAGGTCGTAGTGTCGGCTAGTGGGCACTCTGAGCTGGGTTTCCCGGCGAGGGGAGGGTGAGCAACGAGGTCATGAGATCGATGCCGTACCAGAGGTTGGCCAGCCGCAGGTTTTCGTTGGGTGCGTGCTGGTTGTCGTCGTGGTTGGCGATGGGAACGATGACCACCGGGGCGGCGAGCAGCTCGGTGAACAGATAGAGAGGCAATGATCCCCCCATGGTGGGCGGCAACACCAGTGGTCCGTCCGCCGCCCGCTCGGCGGCGGCGATGATGTCGCCGACAATGGCCAAATCCATCCCGGTGCGCGCTGCCGGATAGCCCTCGCGGCGGCTCACCCTGGCAATCTTCGGATGCTCCAGTCGCAGCGCCATATCCGGGTCGTCGCGGACGATGTGGTAGCCCTGACCGCGGATGTGGTCCTCGACCCGGTCGAGCATCTTGACCGGGTCGTCCCCTTTGGCGAGGCGGATGTCGATCGAGGCGGTGGCTTCGGTGGGGATGACATTGCGGGCCTCGGCGCCGACGGCAGCGCTCTCGAGACCACGAATGTTGAGCGACGGAATGAGCAACCGCTCGGCCAGCGGGGCGTTGCCGGCCTCGGTCGCTGCCAACCCCAACTCCCGGCGCAGGTCGTCGTCGAAGTCGGGCAGTGTTGCCATCGCTTCACGCTCGGCCTCGCCGATCGGTGCGGTGTCGTCGTAAAAGCCCTCCACCAGAACCTTGCCCTCGTCGTCCCTCATACTGGCCAGCAGTCTTGCCAGTAGATGCGCCGGATTTGGGGCCCAGTTGCCGTAGTGCCCGCTGTGGAGATAGCGGGTGGCGCCGAAGACCGTGATGTCGAGCCCGGTGTAGCCGCGGACACCAAACACCAGCTGGGGTCGCCGGCTCTGATGGACCGGCCCGTCGCAGATGAGCCAGACGTCGACCTCCAGCTCCTTCCGGTGCTGCCGCAGATACTCCTCCAGGTGGTCGGAGCCCGCCTCCTCCTCACCCTCGAAGAGGAATCGCAGGTTGGAGGTCGGTTTTAAACCCGCTGCCTTCAAGGCGTCGAGGGCGGCAAAGATGGCGGCGAGCGGCGCCTTGTCGTCGCCGCTGGAGCGGCCATAGATACGCCACTCGGGGTCGATGGCCTCACCGGGCCGGGGCCAGGGTCGTGGCCGGCCACCGGCCTCGATGGCGGCGGTGTAGAGGGTCGGTGACCAGGGTGGCTGGTCCCACTTGTCGAGATCGACCGGTTGACCATCGTAGTGAACATAGATTCCGAGAGTGCGCTCGGCATCGGGTGCGTCGAGGGCACCAAAGACCACCGGCGGAGCACCGGGGAGCGTCCAGAGCTCGGCGGTGACGCCACGCTGCTCGAGCCGGCCGCGGATGAGCTCGGCATTGCGGACGATGTTCTCGCTGTCGCTGGCGACGTTGGGGATCGACAGCAGCTCGGCAAAGTCCTTCAGAATCGACGCTTCGTTGGCCTGGCGGAACTTCCGGGCGGCGGCCAGCCCGTCCTCGGCGGCTGCGGGACCGGTAGCGACGACCAGAGCACAGAGTAGGATCCCCAGCAAGCGGAGAGGTTGGTGCCGGACGAGCATGGAGTACCTCGCTATACCGTTTGGGTAAAGACTTCGAGAAGGCGGG
>CALILB010000150.1 GCA_938016625.1 uncultured bacterium
GGTTCCGGTCAGAAAGGTCAGGTTGATCTGACCAAAGCTGTCGGAGCTGGTGCTCTCCATCTCCACCAGCCCTTCGAGGCTCTTGAGCTGTTCTTCCTGCTCGTCGACGATTTCCTGCTCGATCTCGTGGGGACTGGCACCCGGCCAGATCGTGGTCACCGTGATTTGCGGCTCCTCGACCGTGGGGGTGAGCTGAACGGGGATACGCAGCAAGGCGATCGTGCCAAAGAGACCCAACAGGATGGCCCCGACGGCGGTTTTCACCGGTGAACGGATGGCACCTTCGACTATCTTCATGGCGACTCGTACTCCAAGAGCTCGGCGTTGACCGTCATACCGGGGAAGACCCGCTCGTTCCCGCGAGTGACAATCCGATCACCGGCTTCTATCCCGCCGGTCACAGCGACCCAGACACCCTGTGAAGTCCCTGTCTCGACGCTCAGCCGTTCCAGCACTTCACCTTCGCCGATGCGAAAGACGATGCGCTCCGGACCCTGGCTGACAACGGCATCCTTGGGGACGACGATCGCTTCCTGTAGCTCACCGACCGGCAGCTTGACCCGCGCCAGCATGCCGACACCGATCCGCCCTTCCGGGTTGGGTATGGCCACTTTTACTGGAAAGGTCCGAGCCCGCGCATCGGCCCGTGGCACCACGGCGCGGATCTCACCCTCCACCTCGAAGCCGGGAATCGCCCGGATCTCAACCTTCGCCTTGTCTCCCGTCGATAGACCGGCAAAGTAGCTTTCGGGAGCCTCGACGGTCACCTCCAGATCTCGAAAGTCGACCATCTCGACGACCTCGCCCCCCTCCTGCAGCCACTCGCCCTCGGCCACATGTTCCTCCACCACCACACCCGAGTAAGGAGCGCGAACAACGGTGCGAGCCAGATCGTCTTCGAGCCGTGCAACATCGGCCTTGAGCTGGGCCACTCGCCCCTGCCAGGCCTCGTATTCGGAGGCCGCGTCGTCGAGCTGCTGTTGGCTGATAATGCTCTCTTCGAACAGACCCTGCGAGCGGTCGAGGCTGGTCAGTGCCAGCTGTTGCCGCGCCTCGGCCTCCTTGAGCTGACCCTGCATCGCCTCGTGCCTGAGGGCGATGTTCTGACGTCTGAGCTCGACCAGGGGCTCGCCTTTGTCGACCCGATCACCCTCGCGGGCTGCCAGCTTCTCCACCAGGCCCTCGACCTCCGAGGCCACCATGCTCGAGCGCCGTGATTCCACCGATCCGGTCAGATCGAGCGAGCGGCGGAGACTCGCCTGCCGCGCTTCGGTGTAGCGGACCGGGACGGCGGGTGCCTCCTCCTGCGCCTCGATCACCGGTGCCAGAGAGAGGGTGACCACCAACATCAACAGCACACATCTGATTGTCTGCTTCATTTTCCCCAGGGATCCTTCGGGTTATGTCTATTTACGGCTGAGCAGCGACCGGGTTTTCCCGGGCGTGGGCCCATCGCCTCCTCGATCTGCAAGATGAGGATTATCGCAGAGATTCAGCAGGCCTGCGCGTACAGGTATAGTTGGCCCTCGCGATCCGAGTCCATCCAATCTTGAATAGGCCAGAGCGATGAAAAAACTCTTTCTCTTCACCCATCTCGCAACTCTTCTCCTAGGCACCGTAAGCGTCGGCGGCGCTACCGCACCCCAGGCTGCCGAGGCCGAACAGCCGACGGCTTCGGCGATCGCAGCGACCGCGGTGCCGAAGCTCGACGACAGGCTCCCTCTCGATCCGCAGATCACCGTCGGCCGGCTCGACAACGGTCTGACCTACCTCATCCGACCCAACGAGAAACCCGAGAACAGAGCCGATCTGTGGCTCGCCGTCAACGCCGGCTCGATGCAGGAGGACGACGACCAATTGGGGCTCGCCCACTTTGTCGAGCACATGGCCTTCAACGGCACGACCCACTTCGAAAAGCAGGAGCTGATCGATTATCTGGAGCGCATCGGCATGAGATTCGGTCCGGATATCAACGCCTATACCAGCTTCGACGAGACGGTGTACATGCTCCGGGTTCCCACCGACGATGAAGAGACGATGAAGCAGGGATTCCAGATCCTCGAGGACTGGGCCCACGGTGTCGCCTTCGAGGAGGAGGAGATCGACAAAGAGCGGGGCGTGGTCATCGAGGAGTGGCGCCTCCATCAGGGGGCCGAGTCGCGGGTCCGGGACAAACAGTTCCCGGTGCTGTTCAAAGACTCACGCTACGCCAACCGGCTGACCATCGGTGACCCGGAGATCATCGAGTCGGCCTCCTACGATACGGTCCGGCGCTTCTATCGCGATTGGTACCGTCCCGACCTGATGGCGGTTATCGCCATCGGCGATTTCGATCCGCAGGCCGTCGAGGCCCTCATCAAAAAGCACTTCGCGGGGCTCGAAGGCCCGAAGGAGCCGCGACCGCGCGAGCTCTACCCGGTGCCGGACCACGAAGAGACGCTGTTCGCCATCACCACCGATCCCGAGCTCAACCTCACCAATGTCGGTGTCTACTACAAGCTCGAGCGCCTCCCCGAGGGCACCAGGGGGGCCTACCGCAAACAGATCGTCGAGCAGCTTTACCACGGGATGGTCAACGCCCGTCTCGACGAGCTGCGGCAACAGGCCGACCCGCCCTTTTTGTACGGCTACTCGACTTCCGCGGGGTTTGTGCGCAGCAAGGACGTCTATGTCCAGCTTGCCGGGGTCGAAGAGGGAAAGATGGAGCGCGGTCTCGGCGCGCTGCTCACCGAGGTCGAGCGGGTCGACCAGCACGGCTTTACCGCGACCGAGCTCGAGCGGATGAAGGCCGATCTGCTGCGTGCCTACGAGCGCGCTTACGAAGAGCGGGACAAACGGGACTCTCAGTCCTTCACCTCCGAGTATCTGCGTCACTTTCTGGAGGCGGAGCCGATACCGGGGATCGAAGTCGAGCTCGAGCTGGTGCGGGAGTTCCTACCCGGCATCAGCCTGGTCGAGCTCAACCATCTCGCCGAGGAGTGGATCTCGGAATCCAACCGTGTGATCCTGGCCAGCGGACCGGAGAAAGAAGCCGTCTCGCTGCCGACGGAGGACCAGTTGGCGGCCGTGTTCAAGGGTGTCGAGGAGAGCGAGATCGCCGCCTTTGTCGACGACGTCCGCGAGGCCCCCCTCCTCGCCCAGGTGCCCGAACCCGGCAAGATCGTAGAGCGTACCGAGATCCCCGAGATCGGTGTCACCGAGTGGCGGCTGGACAACGGCGTCCGTGTCATCCTCAAGCCCACCGACTTCAAAAACGACCAGGTGCTGTTGTCTTCC
>CALILB010000151.1 GCA_938016625.1 uncultured bacterium
GGGCGACGTCATGGGTAAATACCACCCCCATGGCGACGCCGCGATCTACGACACGGTGGTGCGCATGGCGCAGGACTTCTCGATGCGCTATCCGCTGGTGGATGGGCAGGGGAACTTCGGGTCGATCGACGGCGACAGCGCAGCGGCGATGCGCTACACCGAGGTCCGGCTGACCAAGCTGGCCGAGGAGATGCTCAAAGAGGACATCGACAAGGAGACCGTCGACTGGGAGGCGAATTACGACGAGTCGCTCAAAGAGCCGACGGTACTGCCGGCGAGGGTTCCGAATCTGCTGATCAACGGCGGCTCCGGCATCGCCGTGGGCATGGCGACGAACATTCCGCCGCACAACCTGGGCGAGGTGGTGGACGGGCTCGTCATGCTGATCGACAACCCGGACGCCTCCGTCGAGGACCTCATCAGGGTGATTCCGGGGCCAGATTTCCCGACCCGCGGGTTCATTCATGGTCTGGAGGGCATACGGTCGGCCTACTTCAGCGGTCGCGGCAGCGTACAGATGAGGGCCCGGGCGGCAATCGAGAGCCAGCCGCGCGGCGACCGGCAGTCGATCATCGTCACCGAGATTCCCTACCAGGTAAACAAGGCAAAGCTGCTGGAGCGCATCGCCAGCCTGGTGCGAGAAAAGAAGGTCGAGGGCATCAGCGACCTGCGCGACGAGTCGGATCGCGACGGGATCAGGGTTGTCATCGATGTCAAGCGGGGCGAGGTGCCGGAAGTCCTGCTCAACCAGCTCTACAAGCTCACCCCGATGCAGAGCACCTTTGGCATCATCCTGCTGGCGATTGTCGACAACCAGCCGCAGGTGCTCAACCTCAAGGAGCTGCTCCAGCATTTTCTCAACCATCGCAAGCGAGTGGTTATCCGGCGGACGCGCTTCGATCTGCGGAAGGCTGAAGAGCGGGCCCACATCCTAGAGGGCATTCTCAAGGCACTCGACAATCTGGACGAGGTGATCGCGACCATTCGATCGAGCCACACGCCGGCGGATGCACGGGAGCGCTTGATGGCCGGGTTTGCTCTCAGCCGTGTCCAGGCACAGGCGATCCTGGACATGCGGCTCCAGAAGCTAACGGGCCTCGAGCGGGAGAAGGTGGTCGAAGAGTACCGGGAGTTGATGGAGCTGATCGAGGGGTTGCGGGCGATCCTGGCGTCGGACGAGCTGGTGTTGGAAGAGATCCGCAAGGAGCTCGAGGCGATCAGAAAGGCCTACAGCGACCCGCGGCGTACCGAGATCATCCCCGAGAGCCACGACATCACCATCGAGGACATGATCGCCGATGAGGACATGGTGATCACCGTCACCCGGGCCGGCTATGTCAAGCGGTCACCGCTGTCCCTCTATCGCGCCCAGCACCGGGGAGGGAAGGGTAGAAAGGGGATGGTCACCAAAGAGGGCGACTTCGTCGAGCACCTTTACGTGGCGTCGGCACACAGCTACATTCTCGTCTTTACCGAGTCGGGGCAGGTTCACTGGCTAAAGGTCCACGAAGTGCCGCAGCTGGGCCCGGCCGCCAGAGGCAAGGCGATCGTCAACCTTCTTCATCTGGGTGAGGAGCAGAAGGTCGCCACCACCGTGGCGGTGCGCGAGTTCCCGGAGGATCGGTATCTGGTGTTTGCCACCGAGAACGGCACGATCAAGAAGACACAACTCTCCGCCTATGCGCATCCCCGGGCCGGCGGCATCATCGCCATCAAGATCGACGACGGCGACCGGCTCCTGGATGTGCGCGAGACCGATGGCCAGCAGACCATCCTGTTGGCCACCACCAAAGGCTTTGCCATCCACTTTGCCGAACGGGATGCGCGCCCCATGGGCCGAGCCACGCGCGGTGTGCGCGGGATCAGTCTGCGCAAGGGCGACAGGGTCGTGGCCATGGAGGCACTGGAAGAGGAGGGGGGAGACCTCTTGTCGCTGGCGGAGAACGCCGTCGGCAAACGGACGCCGGTCAGCCAGTATCGCCTGCAGGGGCGAGGTGGCAAGGGCATCATCAACCTCAAGGTTTCGGAGCGCACGGGCCGGGTCATCGGCGCCAAGCAGGTGCGGCCCGAAGACGGCCTGATGCTGATCACCCAGCAGGGAAAGATCATACGCATCAACGTCGAGGGGGTGCGGCTGAGCGGACGCTCCACCCAGGGTGTCAAGCTGATGGATCTCGAGCAGGACGATCGTCTGGTTGCGGTGGCCAAGCTGGCCGAACAGGAAGAGGTCGAGGGCGAGGACGCCGCCGCCGAGGAGCAGCCGGAAGAGGGCAGCGCGGAGCCCGTGAACTGACGGCAACGCCAGCAGGTCGTATCTATCGCCTGGCCTGGGCCTTTTATCTGATTCTGGCCATCGGTGGTGCGGTCTGGATCGGTTGGCGGGACGGATCGATCCAGCTGCGACATTTCTTCAACCCGGAGACCTGGTGGCTGGATGCGGCGACAGGGGTGGGCGCGGCCGGGGTGTTGCTGGCGCTGTGGGAGGCGGGGCGGCGGATTTTCCCGACGGCGAGGCAATTGGAAGAACGGCTGGCCGAGTTGTTGGGACCGATCGATCCGTCGGAAGTGGCGGGCCTGGCTCTTCTGTCCGGGTTCGCCGAAGAGTTGTTCTTTCGTGGCGCCGTTCAGGGATCCTGGGGCTGGCTGCCGGCAACGGTTCTGTTTGCGCTCCTGCACACCGGGCCCGGGCCGGTCTTTCGGCTCTGGACCCTGTTTGCGGCGGTGGCCGGCCTGGTCCTGGCCGGCCTGATGATCTGGCGCGGGAATCTCCTCGCACCGGTCCTCGCCCACGGACTGCTCAACGGCGTCAATCTCGCCCGGTTGGTACACAACGAGGAGGGCGGCGCGAACGGGCCCGATCCGCAGAACGAGAACAAATCGGGCCCCAACGACCTGCTAGACTGACACGGCCGTAGGCACCGCCTTGAGGAGGAGAGAGTTGATGTCCCGGGACAGCAAAGACGTTCTGGCACGCATCGATAGAGACAAAGAGGGCTACCTGGAGGAGCTGAAGGACTTTGTCCGCATTCCCTCGGTCTCCACCGACCCTCGCTACCGGGACGACGTGTTGCGCTGCAGCGAGTTCCTGGCTGCAAACATGGAGGCGGCGGGTCTCGAAGTCGAGAGTGTCGAGACCGACCGCAACCCGCTGATCTACGCCGAGTGGACCGGGGCGGAAGGCAAGCCGACACTACTTTTCTATGGCCACTACGACGTGCAACCGGTCGACCCCATCGAGGAGTGGCGACACGAGCCCTTCGAGCCGACCGAGGAGGGCGATCTCCTGGTTGGTCGCGGCACCACCGACGACAAGGGCCAGGCGTTTACCCATGTCAAGGCGGTACAGGCGACCCTCGAAGAGCGCGGGGAGCTCCCGGTCAACGTGAAGTTCCTTTTGGAGGGCGAGGAAGAGGTCGGCGGGGAGTCGATCGAGCGTTTTGTCCGCGAGGACGCAGGACACCGCCTGGGGTCTGACGCGGTGATCATCTCCGACACCTCGATGTTCGCTCCCGGCCAACCCTCTCTGCTCTACGGGCTCAAGGGCCTCGCCTACATGGAGGTGGTGGTGACGGGCCCCAACCGGGACCTCCACTCGGGCTCTTTTGGTGGGGCGGTGAGAAATCCCGCCAACGCCCTGTGCGAGATCATGTCGCGGCTGATCGATCCGGCGACCGGCAAGGTCCTGATCCCGGGCTTCTACGACGACGTGCGGCCGCTCGAGGACTGGGAGCGCCAGGAGTTCGCCAAGCTACCTTTCGACGAGGAGGCCTATGCGGCCGACCTCGGTGTGGAGAGACTCTCCGGCGAGGAGGGGTACACCACGCTCGAGCGCACCTGGGCGCGGCCCACTTGCGATGTCAACGGTCTTTACGGCGGCTACCAGGGAGATGGAGCCAAGACGGTGCTGCCGGCACGGGCCGGGGCCAAGGTCTCCATGCGCCTGGTGCCCAAGCAAGATCCGCAGAAGGTCGGGCGCCTCTTTCGAGAGTACGTCGAGCAGATTGCCCCGGAGGACGTGCGGGTCGAGATCCGGGAGCTTCATGGCGCGCAACCGGTCCTGATCGACGTCAAGGGCGAGATCGCGGAGGCGGCGATGGCCGCCCAGGAGGAGATCTGGGGCGCCCACCCGGTGCTGGTGCGCGAGGGCGGGTCGATTCCGATCGTAGCGACCTTTGCCGAGGTTCTCGAAGTCCCGATCTTGTTGGTCGGCTTTGGGCTGCCGGATGACCGGCTTCATTCACCCAACGAGAAGTTCAACATCAGCCATTTCTACAACGGCATCCGAACCATCGTCCGCATCCTCGACCGAGTCGGCGAGTCGGCGGCAAGCTGAGGTGGCCGGAGTTGGGGTCATGAACGAACAAGCGACCGTGGAAAGGGAGCTCAAGTTCGCCACCGACGACCTGGCGGGGCTCCGCGAGCGGCTCCCAGAGCTCGAGGCGGAGCGCCTGGGTGAGTCGGGTCTGGAGGAGAATCGCATTCTCGACCGCAGCAACGAGCTCGAGGAGCGCGGCTGTATCCTCCGCTTGCGCACCGACCGGCAGGGAGCCTGGTTGACGTACAAGGGCCCGGCTCGGTTCGATGGAGAGGTCAAAGTGCGCGAGGAGCACCAGACACGGGTGGAGGATCCCGAGGCGCTGGTCCGAGTGCTAGGAAGCCTCGGTTACGAGGTGGTGCGGCGCTACCAGAAGAAGCGGGAGGAGTGGCGGCTGGGAGGGGTTACCGTCGCTCTCGACCACACACCCATCGGCGATTTTGCGGAGTTCGAGGGCGAGGGAGCGGAGACCGTCGCCCGGCGTTGTGGCTTCGAGACCGGCAGCGCGGAACGACGCAACTATCTACAACTCTACGACGACCATCTGCGGGAGCACCCGGAATCACCCCCCGACATGGTCTTCCCCGTCTGAGGCCCAAGCGGCCAGTGCCACCATGGGCAAGAAGCAGCGGTTGCGGGCGGTGGTTCTAGCGGCCGGTCGCGGTGAGCGCCTGCGGCCGCTGAGTGAGTGGGTGCCCAAGCCGCTGTTGCCGGTTGCCGGCAGAGCGGCGATCGTCCACACCTTGAGCCAATTGGCCGGTGCCGGCGTCGAGGCCGTCGCCATCAATCTCCACTATCGGGGCGAGGACATTCGCAAGCAGCTGGGCACCGAGTTCCAGGGATTACCATTGACCTACTCGATGGAGCCGGATCTTCTCGGCACCCTGGGTGCCATGATCCCGCTACAAGAGTTTCTCCGACCGGCCGATCTCGTATTGGTGATAAACGGCGACAGCGTCTGCCGTTGGCCACTGCGCCGGCTCGTGCGGCGGCACGTGCGACGGGGGAACATCGCCACCATGCTGTTGTCCAAGAGGGCCAATGCGAGCGAATACGGCGGCGGTGTCGTGGTCGACCGCGCGGGCCAGATTCGGTCCTTTCGCCCACTCGGCAGAAGCGACGGGCCGATGAGGCGCCGGGTCTTTTGTGGGGCGCATGTGTTTGGACCCGAGCTGGTCGAGGGGCTCGACAAGCAACCGGCCGATTTCATCACCGACCTCTACGAGCGACAGCTCGAGCAGGGCTACAAGCTCGGCGGGGTCGAGACCTCCCGCCGGTGGCACGATCTCGGCACCCCAAAACGCTACCT
>CALILB010000152.1 GCA_938016625.1 uncultured bacterium
GCGGCGTCCGCGGCTGCCGGCTCCGTCTTTGCCATCGACGGCGACGAGGAGGCCCAGCAGATGGCCCGGCGGCTGGTCGCGGCCTGGTCCGGTGAGGCGGTGGAGATTCCAGCCGCAGAGCGCCTGCTCTACCACCTGGCCGCCTCGCTGGCGGCCGGCGGGGTGGTGACCCTGCTGGCCACCGCCACCGATCTCGCCCGCAGCGCCGGACTCCCCGAAGCCGTGGGCCGCGGCTATCTCGAGCTGGCTCGGGGGGCCCTCGACCAGACCCAGGGACTGGCAGACCCGGCAGCCGCCATCACCGGCCCGGTGGCCCGTGGCGACCTGGAAACCCTGGAGACCCAGCTCGACCGCCTTCGGCAGACCGACCCCGAAAGGGCAGCCCTGGTAGCGGCCCTCGCCCGGGAGACCCTGCGCCACCGACGACGACGGGGAGAGCTCGATTCGAGCCATGAGGCCTTGGAGAGCTTTCTGGAGGCGCTGGTGGCAGCAATCCGAGGCTCTTGAGAGCTGGTGGCAGCTGTCAGGCGAGACCGCGGAGTATTTAACACTTCCCGCCAGATCCGAGTGATAACATCGGGTCTCCCGCGGCCGAATTTGCTGGAGCATTTCAATGGTTTCGTTCAATTTCAGCATGAAACAGATGACCGTAAAGGTCGTCTACTATGGCCCCGGGCTTTGCGGTAAAACCACCAACCTCCAGTACATCTACGATCACACTACAGGGGCCTCACGCGGTGAGATGGTCTCGCTCGAGACCGAAGCCGACCGCACCCTCTTCTTCGACCTGCTCCCCCTGGAAGTGGGAACCATCGCCGGCCTCAGGACCCGTATCCAGCTCTACACCGTGCCGGGACAGGTCTTCTACAACACCACCAGAAAGCTGGTGCTCAAAGGGGTCGATGGCGTGGTCTTTGTCGCCGACTCGCAACAGACCATGGCCTCGGCGAATCGGGAGTCGCAGCTCAACCTCGAGTCCAATCTCACCGATCTGGATATCCCCATGGAGACCCTGCCGCTGGTCTACCAGTACAACAAGCGTGATCTCGATCAGGTCTCATCGATCGAGGAGCTCGACGATGTCCTGGGTGTCAACGGCGCTCCCCGCATAGAAGCTTCGGCTCTGACCGGTCTTGGTGTCTTCGAGACCCTGAGGGCCATCTCCAAGCGGACGCTGGTGTCGCTCAAGAGTCAGCTCGAGAATGGGGACAAACTTCCATCCGAGCTCGAGGACGCGCCGGCGTCGAGGCCCAAGTCGGTCGCCGTTCCTCGAGCCGTGAGGTCGGTTCCCCGGACCGTGGCGGACGCGAGCCAGGCTCGACCTCCTTCACCGGCCCCGCCCGCCATCGCGAAATCCGAGACCGTGCAGCCGGCGCCGAAAAAGGGTACGCCGCAGCAGGGCGTTCTGCTAAAGCTCGACCGACCGACTTTCGAGCGGGCCCGCAGGGTTTCGCTGAAGCTAAAGGTCGAGGACGGCGAGCATCACACTGTGCGTGAGTTCAAGGAAGTCGACATGGACCTGGAGCGGGCCGGCGATTCCCAGGGGATGAGGTTCGTGGTGGAGATACGACCCAACCCCAAGAACTGACCGACCGAACCGGGATTCTCCGCAGCTTTCGAGTAGGATCCCAGCTGCCATGAAGTGCCCCTTTTGCGGCCAAACGAACGATCGAGTCGTCGACTCGCGTGAGACCCAGAACGGATTGACGGTGCGACGCCGTCGCGAGTGTCTGTCCTGTGGCCGGAGGTTCACTTCCTACGAGCGGATCGAGGACATCCCCTACATGGTCGTCAAGCGCGACGGCACCCGTGTCGAGTTCGACCGCAAGAAGCTCCTCGTCGGCCTCCACAAGGCCTGCGAGAAGCGTCCGGTGGCGGCAAAGAGCCTCGACGAGATCGTGGACGCGGTGGAAGCGCAGCTCCACGAGCGGGAGGACCGGGAGATGACGACGACCGAGATCGGCTCCTATGTCATGACCCATCTTCGTCAACTCGATCAGGTAGCCTACGTCCGCTTTGCATCCGTCTATCGAAAGTTCGAGGACATCGACGAGTTCATGAGTGAGCTGAAGAACCTCTTGCGGCATCGTAGCTGAGGAAGAAAAGATATGAACAAGCCGCAAGAGCCGCTCCCCGAAGAGGAGATGAAGCTCCCGGACATCCTTCCGGTGC
Organism: uncultured bacterium; assembly: GCA_938016625.1. Lineage (GTDB taxonomy): Bacteria > Acidobacteriota > Thermoanaerobaculia > Multivoradales > JAHEKO01 > M0029. Next base: position 2,173 of record CALILB010000152.1, read on the forward strand.
TGCCGTTGAAGGATGTCGTGCTCTTCCCCTACATCATCCTGCCGCTGTCCGTGGGACGGGACAAGAGTATCCAGGCGGTCGATCAGGCGCTGGCGGAGAACCGCATCATCATGCTGGCCGCGCAGAAGGACCCGACCGTCGAGGAGCCGGGCCAGGACGACATCTACCACTGGGGAACGGCGGCCCTGATCATGCGGATGTTGAAGCTCCCCGACGGCAGGATCCGGATTCTGGTCCAGGGTCTGAGCCGGGCCCGGATCGAGCACTTCAGCCAGGACGAGCCCTTTCTAAAGGCCAAGGTTGAACAGATCGACGAGTACCCGGTCGACGAGCCCTCACTCGAGCTC
>CALILB010000153.1 GCA_938016625.1 uncultured bacterium
CGCGCTGGCGCTGCGCACCTCGAGCTTTGCCAACGGTGTCAGTCATCTCAATGCCGAGGTGTCGGACCGGATGTGGCGGCATCTCTTTCCGGACAATCCACCCGAGCAGCCGGTGGTGGAGGCGATCACCAACGGGGTCCACCTACCAACTTGGATAGGCCTGCAGATGAGGACGTTGCTGGAGAAGGCGCTCGGCCCCCTGTGGATCGAGGACCTGCTCGAGCCCGAGGCCTGGTGGCCGGTCAAGGAGATTCCGGATGCCGACATCTGGGCGGCCCACCAGGGGCAGAAAGAACGACTGCTCCGGTTTGCGCGGTCGCGGCTGAGAAAGCAGTATGCCCGCCATGGGCAATCGCCGTCGGAGCTGCGCTCGCTGGCGGAGCTTCTCGATCCGCAAACCCTGACGATCGGTTTTGCCCGGCGATTTGCCACCTACAAGCGGGCCAATCTGATCTTTAGCGATCTGCACCGGCTACGCCAGCTCTTGTGCCATAGCGAAAGACCGGTCCAGATCTTCCTGGCGGGCAAGGCCCACCCGGCCGACCGGCCGGGCCAGGAGCTGATTCAACACATCTTCAAGTTGAGTCAGCAGGGCGATCTTCGTGGCCGGGTCGTTTTTCTCGAGAACTACGACATTCGGGTGGCCCGGATGCTTGTCCAGGGAGTCGATCTCTGGCTCAACACACCCCGCCGGCCGCTCGAGGCCAGTGGTACCAGCGGGATGAAGGCGGCTGTCAACGGGGTGCTCAACTTCAGCGTTCTCGACGGCTGGTGGCCGGAGGGCTTCGATGGCGAGAACGGCTGGGTCATCGGTCCCAATACACCCACGGGCGAGGATTGGCGTGAGGACCAGGAGGATTCGCATTCGCTCTATCAGACACTGGAAGAGATCATCGTCCCCACCTTCTACGACCGGGACGAGCAGGGGCTGTCCGAGCGCTGGGTGACGATGATGAAGCATTCGATCGCCACCATCGCGCCTCGATTTGCCGCCGGCCGCATGGTGCGGGACTATGTGGAGCGAGCCTACGCGCCGCTGTTTCGCCGGCAGGAGGGCGGAGAAGATTCGGCGGAGGCCTGATCATCATGGCCCGAATTCACATCTTGGCCGACCATCTGGTCAGTCAAATTGCCGCCGGTGAGGTTGTCGAGCGGCCGGCGTCGGTGGTCAAGGAGTTGGTCGAGAATTCGCTCGATGCCGGTGCCGAGGAGGTCGGCGTCGTGCTCGAGGCGGGCGGCAAGCGGCTCGTCAGGGTGGTCGACGACGGCCGGGGCATGGGCCGGGACGACGCTCTGCTGGCTTTCGATCGCCACGCCACCAGCAAGATCGAGAGCTTCGAGGAGCTACAGCGGGTCGGCACCCTCGGGTTTCGGGGTGAAGCGCTCTCTTCGATCGCCGCTGTCTCGCGGGTCGAGCTCCGATCGGCCGAGGAGAGTGGTGAAGGACACCTGGTAAGGATCGAAGGGGGGAAGATCCGCACCGCCGAGCCGGTCGCCCATCCTCGTGGTACCAGTGTGGAGGTGGCATCGCTCTTCTTCAACGTTCCCGCACGACGCAAGTTCCTCAAGGCGCCACGCACCGAGCTCCGCCGGGCGGTCGAGGTGGTCCAAGGCTATGCGCTGGCGCGCCCCGAGGTCCGGTTCTCGCTCAGCCACGAAGGCAGAACGTTGCTGGAGGTGCTGCCGGCCGAGGACACGGTGAGCGGCGCCCGGCATCGAATCGGTCAGATATTTGGCCCGGAATTGGCGGGCGCCCTGGCCGAGCTGGTACCGATGAAGCTTGCGGCCGGTGGCCGCATCTGGGGCTTTGTGGGTGACCCCACGACGACCCGCGGCCGACGCTACTTCACCTTTGTCAACCGGCGGCTGCTGCGCGACCGGGCCATCCTGGCGACTTTCTACCGCGCAGTGCGTGAAGAGTGGAGAAGCGACGAGTTTCCGGCGCTGTTCGTCTTTCTCGATATTCCACCCGAGGACGTCGACGTCAACGTCCATCCACAGAAGGCGGAGGTGCGTTTTCGCGATCGCGCCCTGCTGGATCATCTGTTCAGCAGTCTGCGGCGGGGGCTGCAGATGGCGCGCGGAGAGGAAGCTGTCGCCTTTACCCAGCCGACCGGGCCTCCGGCCGCACCCATGGTCTGGCAGGGGTTGGGCGGTCGTCGGGATCCGGGTGCCGCGCAGACCTGGCCGGCCACCGATGAGGTGGGAGAAGCCGGTGTCGGAGAGGATTTTGCGGCCTCCTCGCCCCGACTGGCCGAGGCGGTGTACACACCCCTCGATCGCCCTCCGGTGCCGCTGACCGGCCGCTCGGGGGAGACCAGGGCCTTCCGGCTACTGGGTCAGTACAAGGGCACCCTGATCCTGCTGGAAGGACCCGACGGCCTCTATCTGGTCGATCAGCACGTGGCCCACGAGAGGATCCTCTACGAGCGCTTTCGCCGCCAGCTGGAAAAGTCCGACTCCCCGTCGCAGGCGCTTCTTGAGCCGATTCTTCTCGAGCTGGGGACGGCCGAGGCCCTGCGGTTGACCGAGATGATTCCCGAGCTGGACGAATGCGGCTTCTCGCTGCGTGAGATGTCGGGCTCGACCCTGGCCCTGCAGGCGGTGCCCGCGGTGCTGGGTGCCGATGAGGCCGAACAGCTCCTACTCAGCCTGTTGGACGAACGGGTAGAGGAGAGCGAGGAGCCCACCGACATCCGACGCCGGCTGTTGGATGCTCTGGCCGCGAGTCTCTCCTGCCGCGCGGCGATCAAGATGCACCATCCGCTGACACCCGATGAGATGGAGGCGCTGATGGCGGAGCTGTTTGTCGCCGAGCAGCCCTATGCCTGTCCCCATGGCCGGCCGATTGTGCTCAAGATGTCGGACGCCGATCTGGAGAAGGGGTTCGGCAGAAGATAGAAGGGCTCGAAGTCCGATGTTGAGATTTCTGCGCAGGGTA
>CALILB010000154.1 GCA_938016625.1 uncultured bacterium
AGTGCTACCTCGAGACGGCTGCCGAGCATCCCCAACGGGTCGGCGATCCCCCCTTGCTCGTCGACGATGAACTCCTGGGGTATGGCGTGGACGATCTCGCGGTCCGAGGGCAGCGCCGCCGACTGGGCCGCCTCGAGAACCCGATTGATGTCCTGGAGAGTTATCTCCCGGTCCTTGCGTGCTACCGACACCATGCCTCGAGAGTTGATACTCCTGACGTCGGTGCTGGCTACACCGACATATGCCCGAGAAATCTCGATCCCGGCCATAACCTCCGCTTCCTCGGTGGCGTGCTTGAGGGCCTCCACCGTCGCCTCCACATTGACGATGTTGCCCTTACGTGTGCCTCGGTTCGGGGCAAGCCCCTTGCCGACGACCTCGACTCCACCGTTTTCGTCTCGCTGGCCGATCAAAACGGCCACTTTCGACGATCCGACATCGATGGCTACCAAATAGGGATCCGGTTTCGACATAGGTCTTACCCTTCTCGACGAATTGGTTGAATGACAACTTGTCCGGAGAACCTCAAGTCGACCGCCGCCACCTCCCCGTAGCGACGCAAGATCTCCGGCAAGAATCTTCGTAGGTTCAATATCCCCGCCTCCACCCGCTCCGTGCTCACCAGCAGCGGAAATGGAACGGCTGCAGTCTGCAAACGAAAGTCTCGTGGCCCCAGCACCCTCATCTCCGCCAGGCCCTCTCTCCACTCCGGTGCCACCCGGGCAAGATCGGCAATCACCGTCATCGCTTGTGGCACACTGACCAGCTTCGGATCGGACACGTCGATGACAACAAAATCTCCAGCCGCCTCCCGCGAGTCGAGCTTTTCGATCTCCCGGCCGGTGCCGTCGACGTAGAAGAGCTCTCCGCCATGGCGGAGCAGGGCCACCGGTACGCGCTCGATGACGCTCACCACCAGGCCGTCCGGTAGTTGCTTGCGGATCTCGGCTCCGCCGACCCACGGGTGTCGGAGCAGTCGCCCCTCGATGTCGTCGAGGGAGAGCCAGAGCAGATGCTGCCCCCGATACCGCTCCAGCTCGGCTGCAACCCAGGCCGACGGCACCCTCTCGCCGGCGGTGACCTCCAGGTCGCGAAGCAGGAACTTCGGTGACCTCAGGATCCACATCCCGGCGGCAGCGGGAATTCCCACCATCAGGATGGCAACCGCCAGCGGCCTCAACAGAGCCGCCCACAGACTGCGGCGGCGGTGCGACTTCAAGAACCGCCGACGACGGTAGGGAACGGAAGGCTCGGTCTGGACCCGCAGAATCCTCACGCCGCTTCTCCCTCCTCCACCAGCTCTTCCGCCAGCCGGTAGATGTCGCCCGCCCCCAGCGTCAGAATCACGTCCCCCTCATCGATCTCGGCTGCCAGCATCTCCGGGGCCTGGCGCCAATCCGGACAGTGGACGACATGGCGATGACCGCTCCTTTGCGCGGCATCGACGACGAGCTCGGAGGTGACACCCGGCACGGGCTCCTCACGCGACGGGTAGATAGCGGTCACCAGCGCACGATTGGCTCCCAAAAGCGCGCGGCCAAATTCCTCGGCCAGCTCTCGCGTGCGCGAGAAGAGATGCGGTTGGAAGACCGCACACAGCTTGGCGTGCGGAAAGACCTGGCGCGCCGCCATCAGGGTCGCCGCGACCTCGGTCGGGTGGTGGGCATAGTCGTCAACCACTGTCGCCCCACGCCAGCTGCCCATACGCTCGAATCGCCGGTGGACGCCCGAGAAACCCGCCAATGCCTCGGCGATCGTCGGGAAGGGAATTCCAAGAGCCCGCCCGACGGCAACTGCGGCCAGCGCATTGCGTACGTTGTGCGCACCGGGCATGGGAAGCTCCACCGGGCCGAGCAAGCCCTCGCGCGAGGACTCCACCGAGAATCGCGTACCCGTTTCCAGCTGCTCCATCTCAACGGCCCGGATATCCGCCTGCGGCGACAGTCCATAGGTCACCTGACGGTGGCCGGCCAGATCCTGCAACATGCCCTGGATGATGGGATCGTCCAGACAGACAATCGCCTGACCAAAGAATGGAACCTTGCCGGCAAAGGTGAGAAAGGCTTGCCGAATCTCATCCAGATCACGGTAGGTGTCGAGATGATCGCGGTCGATCGAAGTGACGACGGCGATGATCGGCTGGAGTCGCAGAAAGCTGCGATCGTACTCGTCGGCCTCCGCCACCATGTATTCGCTCTTGCCCAGCCGCGCGCCGGTGCCGGTCACCCGCAGCCGACCCCCGACGATCACCGTCGGATCCAGCCCAGCATCGGTCAGCAACGTACCGACGAGAGAAGTGGTGGTCGTCTTGCCGTGGGTGCCGGCAATCGCAATGCCGTATTTGAGCCGCATGATCTCGCCCAGCATCTCGGCTCGCCGGATCACGGTGACGCTCTGCTCGAGCGCCGCCTCGACTTCCGGGTTGTTCATCGGGATAGCCGAAGAGATCACCAGCAGATCGACCCCCTCCACGTGTTCCGGATGGTGTCCCTCGAAGACGCGCACACCGAGCCCTTCCAGGCGTCTTGTCGCCTCGCTCGCGGCGACGTCGCAGCCGCTGACCTCGAGCTCATAGTCGAGCAGGACCTCGGCAATGCCGCTCATCCCGGCGCCACCAATGCCGACAAAGTGCACGCTCTTGAGATCGGCGAATTGCCGGAACACTAGGCGGCCTCCCCCAACTCGACAACCAGGTCGGCGACGGCCTCGGCTGCCCCCTGTCTGGAAAGCCCATGGAGTGAGTCGCCCATCGACTCGAGTCGCCGGCGATCGGCCAGCAGCTCAGTCAGCACCCCGGCCAGGCTTTCGGCGCTCATCTCATCCGTGCCGAGAACGACGGCGCCACCGCTCGCCGCCAGGCGTTCCGCGTTCCGTTCCTGGTGCCCCCCTGCCAGCCGCAGCGGTACCAGCACTGCCGCCCGCCCAACGGCGCAGATCTCGGCCAGAGTCACCGCGCCAGCGCGGGAGATCACCAGGTGGGCACCACTCATCACCGGTGCGACCTCGCTGAGGAAGGGCTGCAGCTCGATCTTCATCGCTCCCAGATCGCGCTCTTCGTAGGCCTGTCGGGCCTCGTCGAGGTGCCGGTCACCGACCTGATGCAGCACCTCGAGCTCCGGGAATCGCGGCGCCACCAGCTCCAGCGCGCGGGGCAGGACTCGATTCAGCTCGCGGGCCCCCTGACTGCCTCCCAACACCAGAAGCACGAGTGACCCGACGGGGGGGCGTCGGGGCCCGGCAAAGAACTCCTCGCGCACCGGTACCCCGGTGGGTTGCACCCGGCAGCGGAGCCCGGTTGCGGTATTGGCATAACCGGTCGCCGCAACCGCCGACCAACGAGACAGCCAGCGGTTTGCCGCACCCGGCTCGGCGTTGGGCTCGAGCAGCGCCGACGGTCTGCCGGCCAGACGCGCCCCGGCGACACCGGGGACCGAAGCAAAGCCACCGGTTCCCAGAACCACACCGATCCCCAGGCGGCGGATCATCGACCGGGCGGCAAGAGCCGAGCGGGCCAGGACCGCGAGCGCCGTCAGACGATCGACGGGACCACGCCCGATCACGGCGAGCGCCGGCAAGCCGTGGTAGTCGAGACCGCGCCCCTGCACGAGCTCTTTCTCCATGCCTTGCTCTCGACCGAGCCAGCTCACCTGCCAACCCCTCCCCACCAGACTCTCGGCGACGGCCAGTCCGGGAAAAACGTGCCCGCCACTTCCACCGCCGGCGATGAGGACGTGTCTAGCGCACATTGCCCCATCTCCTGTTCATCCGTGCTGCGACAC
>CALILB010000155.1 GCA_938016625.1 uncultured bacterium
CTGGCGTGGACCGAGCAGAGCGTGGAGGAGTACCTGGGCTTCTACTCGCGGGAATTCACACCCATGAATGGATTGAGCCTCGAAGGCTGGGAGGTCATGCGCCGTGGACGGCTGACCGGTCCCGGGTTCATATCCATCACGGTCCAGGATCTCGAGGTAGAGGAAGAAGGACCGGGTAGAGCCGAGGCTCGATTTGTCCAGCTGTACGATTCCAATGTCCTGCAGGACTCCTGCGTCAAGCTCCTGTCGTTGATCTGGGAGGAGGGCGGGTGGAAGATCGCCGCCGAGATCATCGATGACTAGATGGTCGAGCCGGGCACCGAGAGTGCTCTGTCGACTCTTGGCTGTCGGCAGTCTGTTGTGGGGGTCCCCGGTGGCAAACGCCGACGAGCCACCGGTGTTCTTTCCGACCAGTGAGCCACAACAGGCCTCGTCGGAGGATCGGCTCGTGCGTAGTCTGCTGGGGGTCGAGAGCGGCCGGCTCGACGAGGCGCTGCGTGAGGCCTCCGGGCTCATCGCGGACCAACCCGATTTCAAGCTGGCGCAACTGGTCTATGGCGACCTGCTGGCCGCTCTCTCCGGCCGGCCACCGCGGTTTGCCTACGGCGCGCCGGCCGGGGTAGTCAGTGGCATGCGTGGCGAGGCGCGAGCTCGTCTTCGGGGCTATCTGCGGGCCCCGCCCGAGGGAGCCGTGCCGGATCAACTGCTGCACCTGCCGGCAGAGGTAGAGCAGGTGATCCTGGTGGACCTCGAAGCGTTTCGCCTCTATGTGCTGGCGCATGAAAACGGAGAGCTGAGAATAGTCAGCGACTACTACGCCTCGATCGGCAAGGGGGGGATCGACAAACAACGCGAGGGAGACGAGAAGACGCCGGTCGGGGTCTATACCGTTACCGGCTACCTGCCCGATGAGCGGCTTTTGGATCTATATGGGATCGGTGCTTTCCCGATCAGCTACCCCAATCTCTGGGACAAACTTCGAGGCCGCACCGGCAGCGGCATCTGGATCCACGGCACCGAGTGGTCGACCTACAGCCGGCCGCCGCTGTCGAGCCGTGGCTGTGTTTCCATCAGCAACGAGCACTTCGAGGATCTCCGGTACCGGGTGGAGGTGGGCAACACTCCGGTCATCGTCGCGCGAGAGATTCGCTGGGTTACACCCCGAGAGGTGGAAGACCGGCGCCGGGACCTGCTGGCGGTCGTGGAGCGATGGCGGCAGGATTGGGAGAGTCTCGATACCGATCGCTATCTGGGCCACTACGCAGAGGATTTCCGCTCCGAGGAGATGGAGCGAGAGGAGTTTGTCGCCCACAAGCGAAGGGTGAACTCGCAGAAGAGCTTCATCCGTGTCGAGCTCGGAGCGGTGGGGGCCTTCGAATACCCGGGAGAGGAAGACCTGGTCATGGTCGAGTTCCGACAGGTCTACGACAGCAGCAACTACTCGTCGCTCGACAACAAGCAGCAGTTCTGGCGTCGGCAGGCCGAAGGGTGGAGAATCGTCCACGAGGGAAACGTGGACAGCCAGCTCGATTAGTTGGATGAGCTAGGCCCGTGCCCAGACCACGGCGTCGGGGTCGCCGATCGAAGTTCGTAGCTCGATAAGACCGTCGTAGGCGAGTTGCTCCGGCCGCTCATTGATGATCTCGTGGAGTCCCTCGGCCTCGACTTCATCGGTCTTGCCGGTGCTGAAGATTCCCACCCATTGATTGCGTCCGCTCTGTTTGGCCACGTAGAGGGCACGATCGGCGATGCCGACCACCTGCTCCCAGTGGACGAGCTTGGGCTGGGTGGGGATAAACGGAAAGGCCGCAAAGCCGATCGAGCAGGTAAGCGATACAGTCCGCCGCGATCCGACCTCGAAACGGTGATCGACGACGGCTTGACGGATGCGCTCGGCCAGGCCTTCAGCCACCTCCTGCTCCGTGCTGCGGCCGATCACCAGAAACTCGTCGCCACCCCAACGGATCAGGGTGTCGGACTCCCGGCAGGCGTTGCTGAGGATGTTTCGCACCTGGACGAGAACGAGATCCCCGGCCGCGTGGCCGTGGATGTCGTTGATCTGTTTGAAGCCGTCGAGGTCGAACAGCAGGAAGAGAAGGTCGGGTTTGACCGACGAGTCGTCGATCTTGCCGGCGAGCAGGCGGGTGTAGAAACGGTCGACCTGGGCGATGTCGGTCTGGATGCTGGTCAGCAGATAACGCCGGTTGCGCAGACCGGTGAGGGCGTCGGTGTAGCTCGCCTCCTCGAGCTTTTTGTTCATGAACTGGAGGGCATCGTTTTTTTCGGCCAACTCCTTGGTTCTGGTTTGTACGTCTCGCTCTAGCTCGAAGCGACGGCGGGCCTCCTCCAATCGCTGTCGCCGCTGTGACCTGAGATAGGAGAAGGCCAGGTAGAAAGCGACCACCAGATAGGTGCCGTAGGCCCACTTGGTTCTCCACGGTGGAGGCACGACGTCGACTCGCAGACTCGGCCCGTGCGAATTCCAGGTGCCGTCGTTGTTGGAGCCTCTGACCCGGAAGACATAGCTTCCGGCATCGAGGTTGGTGTAGGTGGCTCGCCTGAGCGTTCCGACCTCGTTCCAGTTCGAGTCGAAACCCTCGAGCATGTAGGCATAGCGGTTCTTCCCGGGGGCCGTGTAGTCGAGGGCTGCAAACTCGAACGAGACCACGTGATCGCGATGAGTCAGCTCGATCTGCTTCAACTCGGAGATGGGACGCGGTAGATCAGCCGGCTCATTGGCCTTTAGCAGACCGGTCAAAACCACTGGAGGGACATAGGTGTTCTTACCAATGCTCTCCGGGTGAAAGGAGTTGAATCCCTGATTGCCACCAAAGAAGAGCTCGCCCGAGGAATGGCGATAGGCGGCGCCGCGATTGAACTCGTTGCTCTGCAAGCCGTGCGAGACATCGAAGTTCTTGAAGGTCTCTCCCTCCGGTTCGAAGCGAGAGATTCCTTTGTTGCTGCTCATCCAGAGGTTGCCATCGGTATCCCCGAGAATGGCGAAGATCGAGTTGTTGGGCAGGCCCTCCCGTTCGGTGTAGCGCTTGAAGAATCCCTGATGCATCGAGCGCAGACCCGATTCCCAGCGGTTCAGGCCGCTGGGTGTGCCGATCCACAACACTCCTGAATCGTCCTCATAAAGAGAGTAGATCGTGTCGCTGGAAAGGCTCCGCAGGTTGGTTGGATCGTGGCGGAAGTGGGTGAATCCGCCAGTGTTGCGGTCGAAGCGGTTGAGACCGCCGCTTTCCGTACCGACCCACAAGATTCCCGAGCGCTCCTCGAGAAGAGCCGTCACCCGATTGTCGCTCAGGCTGGTGGGATTCTCGGGATCGTGAATGTATTGGATAAAGGTTCCGAGTTCACGATCGAGGCGGTTGAGGCCCCCATCGACGGTACCCAGCCACAGATATCCATCGCTGCCATCGAGAATGGCGGTGACTCCATTGCGGCTAAGGCCGGCGGGGTCGCTCGTGTCCTCCTCGAACCGGTGGAACCTATCGGTGGCGGATTCAAAACGATTGAGGCCTCCGGTAAGAGTTCCTACCCACAGGACCCCCGCGCGATCGACGTATAGCGATGTCACCCGGTCGTCGCTCAGACTCCCGGGATCGTATCGACGGTGACGATAGGTGGTGAACGATTTCGTCGACCGGTCCAACCGGCTTGCACCGCCACCATAAGTGCCGACGATGGGGGAGCCATCGCTGCCCTCGGCAAAGGCGACGACGATGTTGCTGCTCAGACGCGAGCCGTCGGACGGGTCGGCCCGATAGCTCGAGAAGAAGCCGGCGCGGGTACTCCACCGGTTGAGGCCGCCGCCCTGGGTGCCGATCCACAACACCCCGCCGCGATCCTGGAAGATCGAGACGACACGGTTGTCGCTCAGGCTGGTCAGGTCACCGATACGGTTCTGGTAGCGGTCGAAGCTGCGCGATTCGGGTTTCCACTCGTTGAGACCGTTGTCGGTGCCGATCCAGAGAGTCTCCTGGTCATCCTGGAAGAGGGCCCGAACGCTGTTCGAGCTGAGGCTGTTCGGATCTTCGGGATCGTGCAGGTACTGTTCCCATTCATCTTCGAATGGATCGTGGCGGAAGAGTCCCTGGTCGTAGGTACCCACCCACAGTGAGCCGTTTGCGGTTTCGAGGACCGACTGGACGCGGGCGGTGTCGAGACTGCTCTGGACTTCATCCGGATCTTGGTAGTGGACGAATCCAGGAATATCCGGGTCGTAGCGGTCGAGTCCACCCCCATCCGTGCCGACCCACAGCCGCCCGTCGCGGTCGCTGTGGAGCGCGCGAATCTTGTCGTTGGCCAGGCTCCGTGGCTGCGCCGGGTCGTGGAAGAAGCGGAAGAAATTCCCGGACTCCGGATTGAAGACATTTAGGCCGCCACCGTCGGTTCCCACCCAGATGCGACCGTTGGGATCTACGTGGAGCACCCGGATACGGTCGTTGCTCAGACTGGCCGGATCGGACGCGTCGTGCCGGAAGTTGGTAAAAGTCTCCTCGGAACGATCCCAGCGATTGAGGCCTCCACCCATGGTGCCGATCCACAGGTCGCCTTCCCCGTCTTCGAGGATCGAGTAAACAAAGCTGTTGGAGATTGACTCGGGAATGAATGGATCTTGGCGGTAGTGGGTGAACTCGTAACCGTCGAATCGATTTAAACCGTCCTGGGTGCCAAACCACATGAAGCCATGTCGGTCCTGGTGGACGGCGTAGACATCCGCTTGGGAGAGTCCGTGGTCACTCGAGAGCCTGTCGAAGCGGATGTTCTTCTCCTGGGCCAGAACCAGCGTGGGACCTGCGAGCCAGCCGACGACGAAGAGCAGCGCTAAGCGGCTCGGGAGTTTCGATACGCAGTATTTTGGTGGCCGTAGCATCGAACGATCGGTTTGGACAGTTCCCCACCGACACCTCC
>CALILB010000156.1 GCA_938016625.1 uncultured bacterium
TCTCTCCGTCGATGGAGACACCCTGTGATTCCTGGACGAAGAGGAGCTCCGCTTGCTCTCGACCGCCGTTCTCGGCAGTCTGGGTCTCATCGCTCGCGGTCGGTTGACCGTCGCTTTCCGGGGCCGGCTGGGAACAGGCGAATGCAGCCAGGGACAGGATCAGACAGGCAATAACAGCTCTTTTCATCTTCCTTCTCCGTAGGTGGCACCAGACCGCCATCGACCTGGGTGGAGTTTTCCCATTGGGCCAGGCGAGCCTACGCCACGACCAGAAGTCGATCAAGGGGAGCCGGCCGTCTGCTCGAGCAGCTCCTCGAAATACGCGCCCCAGATCACCGGGAGCGAGTGGGTGCCGTGGCCACGGGTCTCTGGGGTGATGGGGAGGACGATGGCGCGGCCGTGGGGGACGCGTTCGATCTCCCGCTCCAGAATGCCGAGCTCGGGGGGGTTGACCTGGTCGTCGGCAGAGTTGATGGCCAGGAGCGGAGCTTGGATCTTCTCCAGATGGGGCGACGGGTCGTAGTCGCGCGAGGAGTCGAACTGATAGATCATGTCGTTGGCCTCGAGACCACCCACGTAGCGTTCGAGGCGCGCCGCAAGATAGGCCTCGGCCTCCTCTCGGGTGGGTGCGATCTGCTGCCAGTAGAGCGGACTCGAGACCATCATCACCAGCATGTGGGCGGCGGCGGTAAGACCGTACGGCGCCTCGTCGTATTCGCCTCCCTTCCAGGCCGGATCCAGCATGATCGAATCAATGATCATCTTGCGCATCATCCGGTTGCGCCCGGCGATTTCGACCGGCAGGCTGGCGAGTGGCGTCAGGGCATCCATAAAGTCGGGGTAGGTGTATCCCCAGACCCAGCTCTGCATCCCACCCATCGAGGTCCCCATTACCAGCCGTAAGTGATCGACACCCAGGTGCTCGGTCAGCAGCCGGTATTGGGCGCGGACCATGTCGTCGTAGTCGTATTTGGGGAAACGCATCCTGAGCCCGTCGCTCGGGCGGCTCGATTTGCCGTGGCCGATGGCGTCGGTGAGCACAAGGTAGTAAAGCTCGGCATCCAGCAGTTGGCCCGGTCCAAACAGCTGACCGGCGAAGTTGTCGCTCAGAAACCCCTGGCCATGACCGGTGGTGCCGTGGAGGATGAGGACGGCGTTCGTAGCGCGGCCGTCGGCGTCGCGGCGTAGCGTGCCGAGGGTGGAGTAGTGGAGTCTGAGCTGCCCGAGTACCTCGCCGCTCTCGAATTCGAAGTCGTGGATTACATAGTCGCCTTCGACCGGCTCGGGCCAGGTGGCGGCCAGAGCCGGGCCGCCGAGCAAGCTGGCCGTAATCAAAAAAGCGAGGGCCATCCGTCTCTTGATCATGGGTCTCACCTCGTTTGGGCTATGGGTCCGGGTCGGCATCGTCGACAGGTTGGGCCGTGGCTCGATGGAGTCGATCGAGCAGGGGAAAATCCTTGTCCAGATGGGTGTTGCCGCCGGCTAATATCTTTCCCTGTTTGCCGCCACGCATTCCTCCACCGGCCGACTCGCCGTAGCCCGAGTAGAGCCGGTCGACGACCTCCATCCCCCGTACCACCCGACCAAAGGGTGCAAAGCCCTCGGTGTCGAGATGGGTATTGTCGATCATGTTGATGTAGATCTGGGTGGTGCGAGTGTCGGGGCCGGTCATGGCAAAAGCTACGGTGCCGCGGACGTTGGTCTGTACCACCGGGTCGTCGGGGATCGCGCGGTCGACCCACATCCGGGCGACGGCGGGATCTCCGGGAAGCCCGAACTGGGTAATGTAGCCGGCCCGCACCCGGTAGAACCGGGAGTCGTCGAAAAAACCGGCGGTGACGAGTTGGAAGAAGCGATCGGCGCCGATGGGCGCCCAGTTGCGGTGAGCTTCGATCGAAAAATCACCTTTGCTAGTTTCGATACGGACTCGAAACCGCTCGGGCGCGGGCCGCTTCCAGTGCTCGTGGTCCGGGTCGAGAAGGGGGGTTCCAACTGGGCTGTCCCCTACCGCGGCAGAGATCAGCGAGCAGCTGAAGAGGGCGAGTAGGGCAATCGGCCTTCTGGGTATCGGCTCTTCTCCCGATGATCGGGATCTTATCTGACGTACACTTCGACCCATGAAGATTCAGAGCATTTCCATGTATCAGGTGGATCTCCCGCTCCACGAAGGAAGCTACAACTGGTCGGGTGGCAAATCGGTCGAGGTTTTCGATAGCACGATCGTCGAGGTCGAGACCGATGAAGGGATTGTCGGTCACGGCGAGGTCTGCCCGCTCGGCCCCGTCTATCTACCGGCCTACGCGGCGGGTGCCCGCACCGGGATCGCAGAGCTGGCGCCCCACCTCCTGGGTGAAGATCCCACACGGCCGATGCAGCTCAACCGGCGGATGGACTGGGCGCTCAAGGGGCACCCTTATGCCAAGTCGGCGATCGATATCGCCTGTTGGGACATTCTGGGCCAGGTCTGTGGGCTGCCGGTGTGCACACTTCTCGGCGGCAGGTACGGCGACGACTTTGTGCTCTACCGGGCGATCTCTCAGCAGAGCCCTGCGGAGATGGCCGGCATGGTCTCCGGCTACCGTGCCGAGGGCTACCACCGCTTCCAGTTGAAGGTCGGAGGTGACCCGGATACCGACATCGAGAGGATCAGAGCGGTGTCCGCCGAGGTCGAGACCGGCGATGTCCTGATTGCCGACGCCAACACCGGTTGGCTGATGCACGAGGCGGCGCGGGTGGTGAGAGCGGTCAAGGATGTCGACGTCTACATCGAGCAGCCGTGCTCGAGCTACGAGGAGTGTCTGTCGATCCGGCGCCGAACCGATCACCCATTCGTGCTCGACGAGTCGATCGACGGCATCGGGGTGCTGCTGCAGGGCCACGCCGACCGCGCCATGGATGTGGTCAACATCAAGATCAGCAAGTTTGGGGGCTTGACCCGCGCGCGGCAGGCGAGGGATCTCTGTGTCGAGCTCGGCATTGCGATGACCATCGAGGATAGCTGGGGTGGGGACATCACTACCGCGGCGATCGCCCACCTGGCCCACAGCACCCCGACCGAGCTGCTCTTCACCGCCACGGATTTCAACAGCTATGTCACGGTCAGCACCGCC
>CALILB010000157.1 GCA_938016625.1 uncultured bacterium
CACCCTCCTCGAGCGAGAAGCGCTGCGCTCCAGATCGCTTCAGCCGGAGCGCTTGGACATCGGCCTGCTGGCATCCGAGGTCGCCGAGGCCTACGCGGGACGCGACCCCGAAGTCCGTTTGGAGGGAGACTCGACCATCGAGGTATCCGGCGATCCCGACCTGCTTCGGTTGCTACTCCAGAACCTCATAGACAACGCCGTCAAGTTCTCCCTGCCGGATAGTGCCCCGGTGCGGGTCCGGCTGGAGCGAGACCAGGCGACAGCGACCCTCCGGATCCTCGACGACGGTCGCGGCATCCCCGAGGGCAAAGAGGACGAGCTCTTCCAGCCGTTCGTCAAGCTGGACCCAGCCCGAGGTCATCACTCCGGCTATGGGCTCGGACTGAACCTCTGCCAGCGCATCGTCGAGCTCCACGACGGATCGATTCGTGCTTCGCGCCGTGATCCACGAGGGGTCGAGGTTACATTGACCCTCCCGCTGTCGGCTTGACCGGCCGCCGAAAAGGCGAAAAGGTGCCAGCCGATTCTCAAATGATCGATTCTTAGGGTCTTGCGCCCCGATCAGTTCCGGGTGTCGACCGGGCCGAGGTAGAGATCGAGCCAGTCCAGCACCTCGCGGATCACCTCGTTCGGCGAGGCTGGCACGTGTCCGCCATCGAGAAGGACCAGGCGCTTGTGTTCGGCGGGTGTTCCCAGCATGTCGAACATCGGCTGGATTTCGGTCTCCACTGGGGACCCGAAGTCCTTGCGTCCGTTGATCATCACCGTCGGCACGGTCGAGCGTGGCGCGAAATTCCGCGGCACGGCTTCCGGTGGCCAGTCAGGAGGACTAATGTACAGGCCACCGGCCAACAGCACGCTGGCCTGGAACCGCGGCTCGATCGCAGTCATCACCGGGCCCATCGAGGCGCCCCAGCTCAGGCCGTAGTAGGCCAGACGGCTGCTGTCGATATCGTCACGCGTCTCGAGGTACTCGACCGTTCGCCGTAGATCCTTGCCGATCTGGATGGTCAGGTCACGGTAGCCGTTGGGACCACGTGTCTCGAACTGCCGCTCGTAGGTGCCCTGATAGATCGGGTAGACCAGCGCCCGCCCGCTCTTGGGGATGAAGTAGGCGTAAGGAAAGCTTGGCCGCGAGCTGTCGCGGTGGTAGCGAGCGCTCGACGGCGGAAAGTAGACGACGGCTTGGTACGGCGGCTCGACGTTCCTGGGCAGGAACAGGTGGATCCCAAGCCGCTCGTCGCCGTAGGCCGAGTCCACTGAGACGACCTCGTGCCGCCACGACTCCGAGCTGTCGTCAACCGACTCGACCTTGGTGTCGAGCGCGCGATCGTCGTAGTCGAAGCTCATCCGAACCACGGCGTAGACCTCGTCGTCGATCCAGGTGTCCCGCCGGTGGTCGTAAACCGGATGCTCGATCGCGGCCAGCGCCTCATCCGTCAGCGGCTCATCGGTCTTCATACAGCGGAAGCCGTTGATCGGCGAACGGTCGTAGGGGTCGGTCGCCTCGGTGCTGCGATAGAGATAATCCGGCTCCGACCAGGCGCCGCCGAGGATGTAGCGCAGATCCCCGGTGCGGTTGTGGCACCACTCCCGCACATTGCCGGCCATGTCGTAGGTCCCGTTCGGCCCTAGCCCGTCGTAGGTGCCGACCGCGGCCGGACCCTTCGAGTCGAAGTTGCTCCACAGTAGGATCTCGCTGTAGATGCTCTGCTGAGCGGCGTGCCGCCAGTGGAATACGGTCGGCAGGCTCTTTCCCGCCCAGGCGGCGTAGGCCGACGCTTCGTACCAGCTCACGCCGCCGACCGGCAGATCGTCCTCCCCTTCGGGGTAGCTGCCCAGCGCCCAGCCGGCGGGCGCGGGCCTTCCGGTGGTGTCGACAAAGGCACTGCGGTCGATATTCGGGTCCCAGAACCGGTCGTCGCGATAGCCTCCGTCCTCGACGAACGCCTTGTACTCGCGATTCGTCACCTCGTATTTGTCGAGCCAGAACTCGTCGAGCTCGACCCGGTCGGCCATCCCGAACGAAATAGAACCGCCCCCCACGTGGACCATCTTCGGCGGGACGTCCCCTTCCCGAAACAGCCGAAAGGTCAGCCGGATGTCGAACGGCGCCCCCTCGAAGGGGACGTAACCTTCTTTTTCAACTCGAAAGCGCGTCGGCAAAACCACGACGGCGTTCCCGATCGGCGTCTGCCCCAAGTGGATCCACTCGCGCTCCGGGTGTTGATAACCCTTGAAGTAGACGGTAGCACCCGGTGGGTCGGAATCGAGCGAAATCGGGATGGTGATGCTCCGCAAGTGTTCGACCAGGAACGGATCGTCCGGGATGATCTCCGTGGCCTCGTAGAGCAACCGCACCGCGGCATCCTTGTCTCCCTCGTTGAACAGACGCTCGATCTCGGGCAGGGCTTCGTTGCGCGCCCACGATATGCGCGACTGGCGATGCACCAGCGAGAGCGCGCCTGCGCCCAGCAGCACGAGCACGAGTCCGATTGCGGCGAGTACCGCCGGTCGCCGCAGCAGCGACCGGAAGCTGGCCGCAGGGGCTTCGATCCCCCGCCTGACCGCGAGCAGCGCCTCATGCAGCTGCTCGCCCGACGTGAAGCGCTCGTCAGGATCTTTGGCCAGGCTGCGGCCGAGTATCTCGTCGATCGTGGGAGGGACGTCATGCCGCAGCTCGCCGAGCGGTGCCGGGTCGTCGCGCAGAATCGCCGTAACCGTGTCGAGATTCGACTCGCCGGCAAACGGTCGCTGCCCGGAAAGCATCTCGTACAACACCACCCCGAAGGAGAAGACGTCGGTGCGGGCGTCGACCGGCCGGCCCTGCACCTGCTCGGGTGACATGTAGGCCAACGTGCCGATGATCTGGCCGGCGCGGGTGATGTACGGCGAGGACTGCGCGGTGGCGGTGGGCATCTCGGACAGCATGGGCTCCTCAGCCCGTGGATCGTCGCCGATCAGCTTGCTCAGGCCGAAGTCGAGAATCTTGGGGACCCCTTCGTCGGTGAGCACGACGTTGTCGGGCTTCAAATCGCGATGCAGCACGCCTTCGCGGTGCGCTCGGGCCAGACCCGCCGCAATGCCGGTACCAATCTCGACCGCCCGGTCGATGTCGAGAGGCTTGTCGCGCACGAGGTCGCGCAGCGACTCGCCACGCACGAGCTCCATGACGATGAAGGTCACGCCGTCGTGCTCGCCGACATCATGGACCGTGGCAATGTTGGGATGATTGAAGGCGGCGGCCAGGAGCGCCTCCTGGCGAAAGCGCTGGCGGCGCTCGGGATCAGCGGTCACCTCGGCTGGCAGCACCTTGATCGCCACCTCGCGGTGCAGCTCGGTGTCGGTCGCACGGTAGACCGAGCCCATCCCACCCGCGCCGATCTTGCCTTCGATGCGATAGCGCCCGAGCTTCTGGCCGACTGTCAGCTCCATCTCGATCAAAACCCCTTGTCCGGATCGGGTGGTCTCATCTTATGCCATCGAGACCTCCGAGCCTCATCTGAAAGTCCGACTCCGGAACCACGAATCTCCCGGATCGTCGCCCCGAGCCCGGTTCCATCCTTCGGCTGCAGGCCAGAGCCGAGACAACCGACGTCCCGCGAGGTCGAAACTGGAAGCGCGTCCCGACCGCATCTTGCGGCGCGCAACGAGGCCTCTGTGCTCAAGCGCTTGACGGAAACGGGTTTCGGTCGTAGCGTTGATGTTGCTCGAGACATGGAGCTTTTTTCCGGTGTCGAGGTGTTGCACCGTCCATTCCTCTTGGTCCCCGCGAGAGCTTTCGCCATCTCGCAGCCGAGAGAAAGACTCACCCATTGGCCTCAGGAGGGAGAGAATCATGAAGCGAATCGGTCTCATCGGACTGGCGCTGGTCCTCATCGCAACGAGCGTCGCGCCGGCCACAGCCGAGCAAGTGCGCGTCATCCGCGACGAGTACGGGGTACCCCACGTCTACGGCTCGACCCTGGCGGCGACCTGGTACGGGGTCGGCTACGCCGTCGGCCAGGATCGCCTGTGGCAGGCGGACCTGCTCCGCCGTCTTGGTACCGGGACCTCGGCTGAGTTCTTCGGCCCCGGTTCCGTGGGCGGCGATGTGGTCGCCCGCAGCCTCTACGGCCCCCGCGAGCGCCGTGACGCTCTCTTCGAGGCCGCGGCGGAAGAGACGCAGGACATCCTGGAATCCTTTGCCGCCGGGATGAACGCCTGGATCACCGAGGCAACGGCGACCGGCCAGCTGCCGATCGAATACACGGCTTTGGGCCTCAGTCCCCGTCCCTGGGTTCCGGACGACAGCATCGCGGTCTCCATGGCGCTGCTCGGCAATTTCGGCGAGTTCGGCGCCGACGAGCTCGAAAACGCCGCCGATCTCGAGGAGCTGATCGCCCGCTTCGGTCCCGCCGATGGCTTCGCGGTCTTCAACGACACCCACTGGCTCGACGACCCGAGCGCACCCACCAGCGTGCCGGCCGAAGGCGTGATGATGGCGAAGCGGTCGGCCCGGGCTCCGCGGCCGGCACGAGTGCCGGAGATCTCCGCCGCGCCCCCGGCGGCGCCCGCTTTCGAGCGGACCCTGGAGAGCTGGCGCTCGAACCTGCGCCGCGCCGGGCTCGATCGCGGTCCGGCGTCGAATGCCATCGTCCTCGGCCCACAGATGACCGCCGACGGCTACCCACTGCTGCTCCATGGACCCCAAATGGGATACTCGGTTCCCCAGATCAATCACGAGATGGGGATTCACGGCGGCGGCTTCGACGTCACGGGGATGCAGGTCGCCGGCCTGCCGGCGGTGGTGATCGGCATCACATCGCGGCACGCCTGGACGCTGACATCGGGCATATCCGATAACAGCGATCTCTATGTCGAGCTCCTCAATCCGGCCAACCCGGGGCAGTATCTCTTCCAGGGCGAGTGGCTCGATTTCGACTGCCGCGTGGAGACCATCGTCGTCCGCGGCACAGCCGACGTGTCACAGCCAATCTGCGAGTCGGTGCACGGTCCGGTGCTGGGGACGGCTCCGGGCGTGGCCTTTACGCTCAAGATCGCGACTCGCGGCCTCGAGGTGCAGAGCTACGAAGCCCTGCTCGCCGCCACGAGAGCGCGATCGGTGGACGAATTCGACCAGGCGCTTTCGCGCGCCGCCTACAACTTCAACGTCCTCTACGCCGACGCCAAGCGCAACATCGCCTACTGGCACATCGGCAGAATCCCCATCCGAGCGGCCGGCGACAATCCCTGGCTGCCCCACGACGGCACCGGCTCGGCTGAGTGGCAGGGCTTCCTGCCCTGGGAGGAGATGCCGCACGCGCTCAACCCGGAGCGGGGCTGGATGACGAGCTGGAACAACAAGCCCGCGGCCGGGTGGAGCAACTCGACGCGCGGCTTCGGGAGCTTCGGCCCGGTCCATCGCGTCAATACCCCCCTACTTCTGCTCGAGCAGGTCGACCCGGGTAGCGCGACTCCCGCGACCATCGAGCAGATCAACCTCATGTCCGGTTGGACCACCGATACGCCCTCCGGCAGCGCCAGCACGGTCTTCGTCTCCTCGCTGCTCGGGGAGCTATTGGCGCGTGTCGACACTGCGGCCGATCCTCGCCTGCCCGCCATCGTCGCCTTGCTCGCCGGCTGGGACTGGCTGCAGGTCGACGGTAACCTCGACGGCCGCTACGACAACCCGGCCGTGTCGATATTCAACACCTGGTGGGAGGCGCTGAGCGACCGCATCTTCTTGGACGATCTGGGCGGCACGCTGCAGCGCAACGTGGTCGGCAATCTGATGGCGCGCCTGCTCGACGACGACCCGGGGCTGCCGCTGCTGCACGACTACCTGGGTGGAGAGACCGTAGAGGAAGCCGTTACCGGGGCCCTGATCGACACCCTGGACGACCTGGAGGTCTTCTACGGCTCGAGCGACCCAGCCGACTGGCTGCAGCCGGTGGCGCTGATCCAGTGGGATCCTTTGGGCGCCGGCTCGGTGCCGGACACCATCTGGATGAATCGCGGCACCTACAACCAGATCACCCATATGGGCCCGGGCCGCTGGCGCTTCGCCCACAACGTGGTCGCCCCCGGCCAGAGCGGGGACCCCTTCAGTCCCCACTTCGCCGACCAGCTGGAGCTCTACGCGACCTGG
>CALILB010000158.1 GCA_938016625.1 uncultured bacterium
CCGCTCGGGGGTTACTTTTTCGACGTTCTCTCTCTGCGACACCGCAAAGACCAGTTTGTCCTTGCGATTGGAGGCCGCCTGGATCGCCTTCAGCGTACCGGGTCTACCGGCGCCGATGGGCGTCGTCACTCCGGGAAACACGACCGTGTCGCGGAGCGGGAGAACGGGAAGGGTCAGGGTCTCATTCATATGCCGTCAATTCCTTGTCAGATTGTCGGACCTCGTCGCGGCAGGTCGGAGTGTCTGAGAACCGCCAGGTCCGGAGAGTAGCTCTTGCCCTCATCGGGGCACGCTCAGATGTGAAAACGCCCCCACCGCTGCCCATTATTCCCGCCGGCACGGGGCCGTGCGCCGAAGATTTGCCGCTGGACTCCTAGTGCACCCAGGGGTCCTTCTTCCCCTCCTCGTCGCCCCCCTTGACGACCTGTAGACCCCGCTTGCGCTTTAGCCAAGCCAGGCGCAGTCGGAACCAGAGCTGCTGCGCTCTGAGGCTCAGCTCACGGCTCCAACCGGTGCGCCTCCAGCCCGTCAGGTAGCCAAAGGTAAACGCCACGGCGGTGCAGATGCCGAGAAAGCCCGCGAAGTCGCCGGTACCCAGGAAACCCATGAAAGCAAAAAGGATCTCGAGCAGCAGAAACCACTTGGCCTGGATCGGAAGGACAAAGAACAAGTAGATGGTGGCATCGCGGTTCAGCGTTGCAAAGGCGGCAATCAGGATCGCCAGGAGCGTGTTCTGCCCCTGCATGATGGGAAAAGGAAGACCGGCCGCGAGGCCGCCTCCAAAGACGCTCTGGAGGATGCCGACGACCACCGTCACCAACCCAGCGGCGCCGGCGGCGTAGACCAGGATCTTCCAGAACCTCCGCTGTCCGAGCTGGAAAAAGACATCTTTCCCGAACAGAAAGACGATCAGCAGGCTGACCAGAAACCAGATCCCCGGCACCCCGGTACCGACAAAGGGGTAGGTAACGAGCTGCCAGACAAAGCCCGATCGCCAGACCGCTGGGGTCAAACGGAGCAGAAGCGGCAACCAAGCCGTCGAAGAGAAGAATTGGAGTGAGAAGGTACCGAGGACGACTCCCAGGAGAATCCACAGATCACGCGGCACCGGCCCGGTCATCCCGCCGCCAAATCCACCACCGCGGCCGCCACCCGGGGCTCGAGTGCTATACACGCAGCACCTCGCCCAACCGCGTGATCCCGGATTCGACTCCTTTGTCGAGGCCCACCCGCAACAGACGCCTCTCCTTCTGGAGGAGGGCACGAGCATCCCCGAGGCCCTGCGCCCGCACCAGCCCGCCGAAGCCGTAGTCGGTCTCCGGCACCGCAAGCTCCGCTTCCGGCTCGTCTACCAACTGTAAAAAGAGTCCCGTGGGCGGACCCCCTTTGTGCAACTGGCCGGTCGAGTGGAGAAAGCGGGGGCCGTAGCCGATCGTCACCGCCAAGCCGGAGGCCCGATGCAGAACCTGCTGGAGCCGGGTCAGAGCCGCGGATGCGGCCGGTGACGGCGCCAGAAAGGCCTGGATGGCGATGTAGTCCCCCGGGCGACCCTCCCCCATCCACTGCTGGAGGGCAGCCGACAAACGCTCCTCCTGGGAAGCAGATAGCTCTGCCGATGCCGTTGCCGAATCGCCGCCACTCATTGCCTGCCTTGCCATCTCTTTTGCCAGCTGGACATCGGGTTGATCGAAGGGTTGGACGCCGAGCACCGAGCCGGCCGCGGCCACCGCCACTTCCCAGCGGAATATCTCCGCGCCGAGACCGTATCTGTCATCCAGGTAGATACGGACCACGGGGTGGCCGGCCTCTTCCAACACATCCAGGCGGGATCCGAGATCCTCACTCCCCTCTCCGACCGAGCTCAGGGCGACAAAGAGGCGGTCGGTGGCGTTGGTTTCGGCTGCCAACTCGGTTTCGCCCACCACCGGCAGAATCCCCTGCCCCTCCTTGCCCGTGCTCTCGGCCACCAGCTGCTCCACCCAATCGGGGAAGCTTGCCAGCTCGGGTGTTGTCAGCAACACCAGCTTGTCGCGGCCCGCCAGCGCCAGCTCACCAAGGGTGGCCCCCAATCGCAGGCCGGGACTGGCCACCGCCGTCTGCCGTGGTCCGCAGGCCATGGCCATGGCGCGACTGCTGGCCAACAGCCGCTCGACATCCAACCCGAGCAGCGCCGCCGGCACCAGGCCAAAATGAGAGAGGGCGCTGAATCGCCCGCCAACATCGCTCGGCGCCAGAAAGACCCTGCGAAATCCCCTCTCCTGACCGAGCTCGGCCAGATGGCTCCCCGGATCGGTGATGGCGACAAACCGGGTCCCGGCATTATCCGCTTCGCGCTCCATCCGGTCCCAGAAGTAGAAGAAGAAGGAGAGGGTCTCGATGGTCGTTCCCGATTTGCTGGAGACCACAAAAAGGGTCGAGCTCGGATCGAGCTCTGCGGTCAGGCTGGACACCGCGTCCGGATGGGTGCTATCCAAAACCCGCAACACCGGGTATCCCGGGGCCGGGCCAAACGTCCGCTGCCATACCTCCGGCGCCAGGCTAGAGCCACCCATGCCCAGAAGCACCACCGTCCGAATACCCGCGGATGAAATCTCCCGGCCAAAATCCGCGAGCTCCCGGGCGTGTGCTTGCATCGTCTCGGGCAGCTCCAACCACCCCAGCCGGTCCACGAGTTCCGGCTCCGGCTCGGACGACCAGAGCGTGTAGTCCTGCAGCCACAGGCGGTCGGAGTAACCGATCTCCTGCCAGTTGCCAAGCCGCCGATCGACCGCCTCCTGGTAGCCGCCCAGGTTCAGACTCTCGCGGGGCAGATCGATCTCGGTGGTCGTCACCCCGCCGGCTCCGCTGACTCGAGCGCGGACCGCTTCTGCTCCAAGGTCTCCAGCAGCCGGTCGAAGGGTTGGGCAAACTTGTCGATGCCTTCGCGTTGCAGCTCTTCGGTGACGGCGCCCAGGTCGATGCCCAAGGCTGCCAGACGCTGTAGCTCTTCCTTGGCCTGGTCCAGACCCCCTGTCAGACTCTCGCTTGCCTCGCCGTGATCGCGAAAGGCCTCCAGTGTCGAGGGCGGCACGGTATTGACCGTCTCCGGGCCCACCAGCTCTTCGACATAGATGACGTCACGGTAGGCGGGATTCTTGGTGCTGGTGCTCGCCCACAGCACCCGCTGCACCCCGACACCCTGCTCGCGCCAAGCGGCAAACGCCTCGCCGTGAAAGAGCTCGCGAAAGCGCTGATAGGCCATCTTGGAGTTGGCAATGGCGATCTTGCCGCGCAGCGAGAGGGCCTCTTCGGAGCCGATCTCCTCCAACAGGCCATCGATCTTGGTGTCGACCCGGCTGACAAAGAAAGAGGCCACCGATGCCAGGCTCTGCGGTTTCTCGCACCTGCCCAGCGCTGACAGATAGGCCTGTGCCACCGCCTCGTAGTGATCGAGTGAGAACATGAGCGTGATGTTGACGTTTATCCCCTCGCTCAGCACCTGCTCGACGGCGGGGAGGCCTTCGGCTGTGGCCGGAATCTTGATCATCAGATTGGGCCGGTCGACGCTTTGCCAGAGCCTTCTGGCCTCCTCGGCCGTGGCGTCGGTGTCTTGCGCCAGATGGGGCGAGACCTCGAGACTGACAAAACCGTCCCGTCCCTCGGTCTGCCGGTAGGTCGGTGCCAACTGGTCGGCCGCCATCCGGATGTCGGCAATGGCGATCGCTTCGTAAGCCACCATCGAGGAGGCGTGCGGCGCCTGGGCCAGCAGGGCCCGGAGATCACTGTCGTACTCCGCACTGTCACCGATCGCCTGCTGGAAAATGGCCGGATTGCTGGTTACACCGCTGACCCCGTCCTCGGCAATCATCCTCTCCA
>CALILB010000159.1 GCA_938016625.1 uncultured bacterium
TCTGGAGGCGTTGGAACAAGATCGGTTCGATGTCTTACCGGCACCGGTCTTTGCCAAAGGATTTCTGCGGCAGTACGCAACCTATGTCGGGCTGAAACCCGATGATGTCGTCAATTCCTATCTCAATGCTCTCCAGGAGCAGGAGCCACAAGAAGAGGAGCCCCTGCGAAGCGATGGCCGCCAGACCTCATGGGAGTGGGCCTCCGGGCTCCTTCTAGCGCTGCTCGTAGTCGCCCTGCTGGCCCTGGTCGCATTTCTCGCTTTCTATGCGGAGCGTCGGCGGGGCGGGGCCGATGAGACACCACCACCGATAGCGGCGCCACCTGTCGAGGCGACTCCAGGGCCGACGTCTGCCGCGGCCACCCCCGATGCGCCGCTTGATGTCCCGCTGCTGGTGACGATGGAATTCACCGGAAACTGTTGGGTGGAGGCTGTTGTCGACGACGGGCGTCGCCTGAGTGAGCTCCACGTGCAGGGGGAGTCTCTGAGGATCGAGGCCGAGCAGGTCGTGCGTTTGACCCTCGACCGTCCCGACGCTGTTCGGATCGAGGTCAACGGTGAGGACTTCGAGATGCCGGAAGCGTCGGACGAGGTGGTCAGCCAGGTCGAGATTGCGGTGGACGGTTACCTGCCTCCCGAACAGGATGAGGAGTGAACACCAAAGACCAGAGTGAGTCGCTTGTCGAGGAAGTCCTAGCCGGTCGCAATCGAGAGCTCCAGGTTCTGGCCGCCCAGGGGCTGGTTCCCCTCCCACCGGACACCCTGATCCCGCTGCAGATAAAGCTGGCCCTGTCCGACGACCAGGAGCTCGCCGGATTGGCGGACGCCGCTCTTGTAGAGCTCGATCCGACGCTGGTGGCCCAGGTCATGGAGGACCAGGGTGACAAGGATAGCTTGACCTACCTCGCCCGGACCTCCGAGCATCCCTTGCTTCTCGAGACCATCATCCGCCACCGGCAATCCTCACCGGAGACTCTCAAGGTCATCGCCAAGAGAGCCTCTCCCGATCTCCAGGAGATCCTGCTCCTGAGGCAGGATATGATCATCGAAGATCCCACGGTTCTGGAGGTGTTGGAAGAGAATCCGGAGCTCAGTACCTACTCGAGCCGGAGGGTAGGTGAATACCGTCAGCACCTGCTGTTCCGAAAGAAGATCCTCGAGGAGCTGCCGGTCGAAGAGGAGATCGAGGAGGTCACCAACGAAGAGGTCCTTGCCGCCATCGACAAGGTCCGCCAGGAGATCGAGCCGGCGGGCGACGAGGAAGACCTCACCGGTCTCACCGAGGTCCAGATCCGGGCGCTGCCGGTCAAGATCCGGATGAAGCTGGCGCGGCACGCCGGCCGAACGATGAGAAACATCCTCGTGCGAGACAAGAATCCCCTGGTAGCGAGAACGGTCATGCTCGAGAGCATGATGACCGACAGCGAGTTGGAGCTGGTCGCCGGTAGCCGTTCGGTGGTCGACGATGTCTTTCAGATCATCGGCCGAAACGAAAGGTGGTTGCAGAAATATCCGGTTATTGTCGCTTTGGCCAAGAACCCCCGTGTCAACATCGGTGTCGCTGTGCGTCTGGTGCCTCGGTTGTCGGTGCGGGACCTGCGGGCCTTGCGCAGGGACTACAATGTCTCTCAACAGGTGCGCCGGACTGCCGACCGTTTGTATAAAATCAAGCGCGTCTGACCGGAAAGTCCATGAGCGAAGACTATTACCATATTTTGGGGCTGCCCCAGAACGCCACTACCAAGCAGATCCGGGAGCGCTTTCTGGAGCTGGCGAGGGAGCGCCATCCCGACCGCTATCAGGGGGAAGGCAAGGCCCAGATCGAAGCGGATTTTCAGGCCATCACCGAGGCCTTCAATCATTTGAGCGACCCGGAGCGGCGGCGGGAGTACGATCTGAATCTCGTTCGGCCCGGGGGCGAGGGGGGTGAGACCCAGGCTGCTCAGATCGCCCAGGCGTACGTCAAAAGGGGAGTCAAGGCTTACAAGGCCAAGAACTATCTGGAGGCGGCCGAGAACTTCGACCGTGCGACGCAGGAGAACCCCTCGGATGCCCAGGCCTGGCACTACCTTGCTCTGGCGGCCAGCCGGCGACGGGCGTGGATGTCACGGGCGGCCGAGGCGAGCGCCCGCGCCTGTGAGCTGGCGCCGATGGAGGTCGGTTACCTCAAACTGGCGGGCAAGCTCTTTGCGCAGCTCGGTCAATCCACCAAGGCCGAGCGCTACTACTCCGAGGCCCTGACCTGGGGTGGAGAGGATCCGGAGATCCAGGCCGCGATCGACGAGCTCAAAAAGGGCAAGAAACCCAAAACAGGCTTCTTTGGAAGAGGCGAGTGACCGTGTCGGTCAAAGCCTGTGGACTATCGGATGTGGGGCAGTCTCGCTCCCACAACGAGGACTGCTTTGCCATCGACGCCGACCACGGGCTGTTTCTGGTGGCCGATGGGATGGGTGGACATGGTCATGGCGAGGTGGCCTCCCAGCTGGCAGTCGAGGCCATTCGGAACGCCATGCTGGAAAACGATGCCCGGCCCGCCGGCGGGAATTCCCCATCGGCGGAGGGAATCCGACCCCACGCAGCCCGCCTTGCCGCCGCCTTCCGTGAGGCGCACAACAAGGTGGTCCATGCCATGCGCGAGGACAGCACTCTGCTCGGTATGGGTACCACTGCGGTTGGCTGTGCGATCCACGATGAGATCGCCGCCTTTGCCCATGTAGGGGACAGCCGGGCCTACCGGCTGCGCGATGACGATCTGGAGCTCGTTACCGAGGACCACACCTGGGTCAACGAACAGGTCATGGCGGGGTATCTCTCGGCGGATCAGGCCAGGTCACATCCGCTCAAGAGCGTGGTGACACGAGCCATCGGCGGCGACCGGGAAATCGCGGTCGACGTACGTGAGATCGAGGTCCGTGACGGCGATGTCTATCTTCTTTGTAGCGATGGTTTGAACACCATGCTCAGCGACCGGGACATCCACGACCACCTGGCGGCCGACGGCACCCTGGAAGAGATGTGTCACCGACTGGTGGATGCGGCCAACGAGCGCGGCGGTCTGGACAACATCACCGTGCTGGTCATGGCCATAGGTCGCTAAGAGCTCAACCTCCGTATCGGTACCCCTGGCGGGCCCGCACGACAAAACTCGGGTTGCGCGTCTTGACCGTGACGCGGCTGTATCCGGACTCTCCTGCAGGACGCTCCGAGCTGTAGCTGAGCAGGTAGTAGCCGCTGTTGTCATCGACAACCTCACGCAGCGGGTCGTTGAAATTCGCAAAATTGAAGTAGTAGGTACCCCCGGTGTCGGCCGAGAGCAGACTCAAGGCATTGCCCATCGTCGCCATCTCTTCGGTCTCCTGGTTCAGGTTCTTGACCCAGGAGATGGAGTAGACCGCGACATTGCTGTCATTTAGCGCCTCGACCATGGGGGCGAAGTAGCGCTGGTCGGGATAATAGGTACCCACATCGTTGAGCTCGCCGAACCCGATACTGAACAGCATCAGATTCTTCCGACCGGTGATGTAGCCGGCGGCCTCGCCGGTGAGTCGGAGACCACTGTAGATCCGCCTTCTACTCTGCTTGTTGAGCTCTTTGCCCTGGGGGAGATTCTTTCTCAGCGATGGTCCGCGCGTGTTGTCGAGCTCCTGGCGAGAGGGCCAATTAGCGCCCGGATCCTTGCCCTTGGCGACGCTGGTCAGGGCGTCCTGCAGGGCTTGCTTGTTGGTGCTGAAATCCTGATGGACTTTCAACTTGACGTCGTAGCTCAGAACCGCCACCCAATCGCTGGGCAGCAGCTCGTAGTCGACCCATTGACGCACCCAGCGGATGGCGTCCAGCTCATCGGTCGTCAGCGTCGGATCGGAGTAGCGCTGGTCGTGAAAGAAGAGGATGAAATAGCGATCGACCGGTACCTCCTCGGGGGCCACTCCGAGCCGTTCGGCGGCAGAGGCCGAGTCCAGAAAGCGCCGGTTGCTGTAGAAGGTTGCCGAAGTGATGTCGATCGGATCTCCTTCGTCTTCGACGATGAAATCTTCGGGCTGGAGGCCCAGGATGGCATTGCCGGAGCCGTCGGTGACCAACACATCGAGGAGCACTTCGGTGACCTCCAACTCGCCGCGGAACTCGGCCTGGGGCTCCTCCTGGGCTGCCAGTGGAAGGGCCAAGAGGGTAGCGAGTGTCAGGGTGAAGAGGAGAGAGGTGGATTGGGTGCGCATGAGATGGACTCCTTCTGATTCCTACATTTGGTGCCGATTCTGAGTATCGGTGGACCACTCTAGCAAAAGCCGGGCCATCGGCTGTCGGTCGGTTGTACGTCGCGAGTTCATTAGGAGATGGTCTTTCTGCGGAACAGTTGCCTCTCACAGACCCGAGATGCCCAGGGGACGACTCCGACCGCGATTCTGGACAGTCTCCGGCGGTCAAGCGAAATACTTGTAGAAACCACCCCCATTGGCGGCGGCCGTGACCGCGGTCGACGGCTCGAATCGCTCTCCCACCTCCTCGGCCAGCTCCGCCATGGTCGCTACCAGCTCACCCAGTCCCTGCTGGTCGGCCCAGCGGCACAGACCACCCCGAAAGGGAGGAAACCCGATACCCATGATCATGGCGAGGTCCAGCTTGCCGGGGCTGGCGACGACACTCTCTTCGAGACAGCGGGCGGCCTCGTTGACCATCGGTAGGACCATCCGCTCGACGAGCCTTGTCGGCTCCGTCGGCACGGTGTCCGGTGCCAGACCCAGGCGGTCATAGACCTCCGTGTCCGGCTGCGTTCGCTTGCCCTTCTCATATAGATAAAGACCCGCTCCGGTTTTGGACCCGAGCCGGCCGCTCTCCGACAGCGGGCCCAGCCAGTCGGGGCGAGGCAACCGGTCACCAAAGGCTTCACCGAGGATATTTGAGACCTTGGTGGCGACGTCGAGCCCCACCTCGTCGGCCAGCGCCATCGGACCCATCGGCATTCCCCAGTCTGTCATGGCCTGGTCGATCTCCTCGATCCGGTGCCCTTCGTCCAGCAGCCACATGGCTTCGGTCATATAGAACGAAAGCAGCCGGTTGACGAGAAATCCCGGTCCATCTTTGACCACGACGGCCGTCTTGCCGAGACGGCGGGAGAACTCGGCCACCGCGGCGACGACTTCGGGTGCTGTTTGCGGGCCGGCGATGACCTCCACCAGCGGCATCTTGTGGACCGGGTTGAAGAAGTGC
>CALILB010000160.1 GCA_938016625.1 uncultured bacterium
CGAGGCCAGCAGCGCTTCGGCCGCGGTCGGATCCAGCTGGGTGGTGCTGTCGGAGAGCGCTTTTGCGGGCTCGGGGTGGACCTCCAGATAGAGCCCATCGGCGCCGGCCGCCACCGCCGCCCGCACCAACGGCAGCGCGAATTGTCGCTGGCCGCCGGTCTGCTCGCCGGCACCTGGCAGTTGTAGGGAGTGGGTGACGTCGTAGATGACCGGGATGCCGTCCTGGGCCAGCATCGAGAAGCTCCGCATGTCCACCACCAGGTTGTGGTAACCAAAGGAGAATCCACGCTCGGTGACGCTCACCCGTTCGTTGCCGCGACTCTTGACCTTGTCGACGGCGCGGCGCATGTCGTCGGGGGCCATGAACTGGCCCTTTTTGAGGTTGACCGCACGACCGGTGTCGGCGGCGGCCAGGATGAGATCGGTCTGGCGGCAGAGAAAGGCCGGCACCTGGAGCACCGCGGCGACCTCGGCGGCCTTTTCACACTGCGCCGGCTCGTGGACATCGGTCAGGATCGGCAGCTCGGTCTCCGCGGCGACGGTGCGCAGGACCTCCAGCCCGTCGCTCAATCCGGGGCCGCGAAAGCTCTCGATCGAGCTGCGGTTGGCCTTGTCGAACGAGGCCTTGAAGACCAGAGGAAAGCCCAGACGCCCGGCTATCTCTTTGAGTGTCCTGGCAACACCAAGAGTGAGCTCTTCGCTCTCGATCACACAGGGACCGGCGATCACCGGGAAGGCGCTGCTCTCTCCGAGCACCACCCCCGGGGCCAGCTCGACGGAGCTCGCGATCATGTGGTCTCCCCGGCCAGGGTGACCACCTCACGCTCCCGCGCCCGCTCGGGGTCCTGGCGCCGTCGCTGCTCCTCGAGCGCCGCACGGATATAGGAGACAAACAGCGGGTGGGGAGCGGTCGGCTTCGACTTGTACTCGGGGTGGAACTGACAGCCCAGAAACCAGGGGTGATTGGCGAGCTCGACCATCTCCACGAATTTGCCGTCGGGGCTCATACCGGAGACCACAAGCCCGTTGTCGGTGAGCTGCTGCAAATACTTCTGATTGACCTCGTAGCGGTGACGGTGCCGCTCGCTGATCTCGGGCACTTCATAGGTCCTGTCGGCCAGGGTCCCCTCCTCGAGCTGGCAGGGATATGCGCCGAGACGCATGGTGCCGCCCATCTCCTCGACTCCCAGCAGATCGCGCAGCTTGTAGATGATGGCGTGGGTAGCGTCGGCATCGAACTCGGAGGAGGTGGCGTCCTCGATCCCACAGACGTTGCGTGCGTACTCGATAACCATGCACTGCATACCGAGGCAGATGCCAAAGAACGGTACCTGGTGCTCACGGGCATAGCGCACGGCGTTGATCTTGCCGGCGGTGCCGCGCGGACCAAAGCCGATGGGCACCAGCAGTCCGTCGACCTCGAACATCTCCCGCGGCCAGTTGCCCGCCTCGATGTCCTCGGCGCTGAGATACACCAGCTCCACCTCGGCGTCGTTGGCGATGCCGCCGTGCATCAGGGCCTCGTTGAGGCTCTTGTAGGCGTCGGGGAGCTCCACATACTTGCCGACGATCCCGATGCGGACATGGTTCTGGGGATTCTTGATCTTGCCGACCAGCGTCTCCCAATGCGACATGTTGCGCGGGTACTGGGGCAGGTTCAAGACCTCGAGCAGGATCTCGTCCAGACCCTCGCTGCAGAAGCTCAGCGGTACCTCGTAGATGGTGTCGACGTCACGGGCGGCGATGACCTGGCGCGGCTCGACATTGCAGAAGAGCGCGATCTTGCGCTTGACATCTTCGGGCAGCGGACGGTCGCAGCGGCAGAGCAGGGCATCGGCGGAGATACCGATGGCTCTGAGCTCGCGTACCGAGTGCTGGGTCGGCTTTGTCTTGAGCTCGTCGGCGGCGGCGATAAAGGGTACGAGAGTCAGATGGAGGTGGGCCGAGTTGTGACGACCCAGCTCGAGCCTCAGCTGCCGGATCGCCTCGAGGAAGGGGAGCGACTCGATGTCTCCGACCGTGCCGCCGATCTCGATGATCACCACATCCACGCCCTCGGCCAGCCGCAACATGGATTCTTTGATCTCGTCGGTGACATGCGGAATCACCTGGACGGTCTTGCCCAGATAGTCGCCACGCCGTTCCTTGTTGATGACCGATTCGTAGACCTTGCCGGTGGTGTAGTTGTGTCCCTTGCTGGTCAGCGAGTTGGTAAAGCGCTCGTAGTGGCCAAGATCCAGATCGGTCTCGGCACCATCGTCGGTGACAAAGACCTCACCATGCTGGTAGGGCGACATGGTCCCCGGGTCGACGTTGACGTAGGGGTCGAACTTCATCAGGGTGACCGAGAAACCTCTGGCCTCGAGGATGGCGCCCACCGAGGCCGCGGCCACACCCTTGCCCAAAGAAGATACGACTCCACCCGTCACAAAAATGAACTTGGTCGCCATACTCCAGTCTCCTCCGACCTTCCGGAATGACAGACCTCAGGTCGATCCCGAGGCGCGTTCGAACAGAATCTCCTCGACTCTCTCCAGATCTTCCATTGTATCGACCCCCAACCAGGCCCGCTCGATCTCGAGCACACGGATGGTGAGGCCATTCTCGAGCGCCCGCAGCTGCTCGAGGGACTCGGCGATCTCCAACGGCGACGGCTCGAGGCCGGCCAGCTCGATGAGCGCCGGGAGCTGATAGCCGTAGATCCCGATGTGGCGTAGCGGCTCTCTGCCCTCTTCCTGCTGCGGGTAGGGGATGGGGGCGCGGCTGAAATAGAGCGCTCGGCCATCTTTGTCGACCACCACCTTGACGACATTGGGATTGTCGCGGTCGCCGGCTTCGGCCGGGGCCGCGAGCGTCACGATCGGGTCTTGGGGTATAGCAGCCAGGTGTTTTGCCAGCAGATCGATCGCCGCGGGCTCGATGAGGGGCTCGTCCCCCTGGATGTTCACCACCGCCCGCGCCTTCCACTGACGCGCCGCCCAGGCGATCCGGTCGGTACCGCTGGCACACTCGGCCGGGGTCATCTCCCACTCACCGTCGAAGGCGGAGACGGCCTTGCCGATCCGCTCGTCGTCGGTAAGCACGACCACCCGGTCGAGCCTCGTGGCCTCGCTCGCCCGACGGTAGACATGCTCGATCATGGGCCGCCCGGCCAGCGATCTCAGGGGCTTGCCCGTAAGCCGGGTCGATCCATAGCGCGCCGGAATCGC
>CALILB010000161.1 GCA_938016625.1 uncultured bacterium
CGGCCGACACGGGCCAGAAGATGCCGGGCCAGAGGCTCGATATCTTCCCGCCGCTCGCGTAGCGGTGGGATCTCGATCGGCACCACCCGCAGGCGGTAATAGAGGTCGTCGCGGAAAGCGTCGTCATGGACGGCTTGCCGCAGATTCTTGTTGGTCGCGGCGATGACCCGCGCGTCGGTGGTGCGGGTGGCGCTGTCGCCGACCCTCTCGAAGGTCTTCTCCTGCAACACCCGGAGAAGCTTGACCTGGAGGTGAAGCGGAAGATCGCCGACTTCGTCCAGAAAGATAGTGCCGCCCGCGGCCAGCTCGAACCGGCCGACCCGGTCCCGTACCGCACCAGTGAAGGCACCGCGCACATGACCAAAGAGCTCGCTCTCCAACAGCTCGCCCGGAAGAGCCCCACAATTGACCGCTATAAATGGACCCTTGCGGCGGGGCGAGTGGATGTGAACGGCCCGAGCCACGAGCTCCTTGCCGGTACCGCTCTCACCACTGATCAGAACCGTGGCATCGCTCTCCGACAGGTGCTCGACCAGCCGAAAGATGTCCAACATGGCCGCCGAGCGGGCGACCAGTCCGGAAAAGATGGTCGGCGCCGCCGGACCACTCTCCAGGTTCTCCTCGCCAAGTCGAATGACGACGACATAGGAGACCCGGGGGTCGCAGATCGCCGACTCGTCATGGAAGATGGGTGCACCGGTGATCGAGACCAGCCGGGGCGACACGTCTTCGACCTGGATCGACGCCCCCCAGCCTTCACGGCGCTCGCCGGCTTGCAGAGCCTTGCGTATGGAGCCGTCGGGTCCAAAGAGGTCGGACCCGAGCACCTCGGAGACATGTTTGCCGGTGACCGACTCGACGGCTCCCTCGCCCATCAGGTGATTGAGTCCAGGCGAGGCACGAACAATCCGGAAATCGCGATTGAGGCAGATCAGCGCCCGGCCGAGAGACTCGAAGACCGTGCTGACCCCCTCGAGCATTAAGTCGAAGGGGAAGTCGTCGGGCAGTGAATCCTCGGCTGTGGTCATCGTTGCGACGAAAGACGGAGGACAGGTCGGACAACACCCGGCCACAGTCGCAGCTGAAGCGGAGTGACCACGGATCTTCTCTATCCAGAGACTAGCACAAGGTTTTCGCCGCTCTAGAGCTTCTTGGTGCAGAAATACCAGTCAGTGCACTCGACGCTCGCGTCCTGGGCGCGCCCCTCGGCCTCTTCCTGGGTCTTTGGTGGTGGCACCATGAGACGGTCGCCCGGGCGCCAGTTGGCGGGGGTGGCGAGACCGTTCTCGTCGGTGGTCTGGAGTGCGGTGACCAGACGGACGATCTCATCGACATTGCGACCGGTGGTGAGAGGGTAGTAGATCATCGCCCTCACGATCTGCTCGTCATCGATCACAAAGACACACCGCGAGGCCTCTGTCGTACTTTCACCCGGCATGATCATGCCGTAGAGGTTTGCTACTTCCTGGGACAGATCGGCGATAACCGGGAAAGTGATCTTGACGTCCAGCTTCTCCTCGATATTGCGTACCCAGGAGATGTGGGCATAGACGCTGTCGATCGACAGCCCCAACAGCTCGGTGTTCATCTGTCTGAGCACGGAATGAGCCTCGGCGAAGGCGATGAACTCGGTTGTACAGACCGGTGTGAAATCGGCCGGGTGAGAGAACAGGACGAGCCAGGTGCCCTTGAATTCTTCGAGCTGGATCGTCCCGTGGGTGGTTACCGCTTCGAACTGTGGCGCGGGATCACCGATTCGAGGCATGCGAGGCATCAGGGCGTTCTGGGCGGCGGCTAGCGACTCCATGGACAATCCTCCTGTGGTTGACTCAAAGGACGCGAAACGCTCTCGCCGGCTAGGCGGAGCGTCTAAAACCAAACTTGGCGATCTTGTTGTAGAGGGTGCCCCGGTCTACTTCGAGTAGCTTGGCGGCACGGCTGATGTTCCATCCACAGGCGTCCAGCACGCGGCGAATGTGCGCCCTCTCGACCTCCACCAGCGGCAGCGGCCCCGGACCGGTCGCCGGGATGGTCATGCGAAGTGGGAGATCTTCCGGCACGATGGTCGGGGCGGTTCCCACCATCACGGCTTTCTCCATGGCGTTCCGCAACTCCCTGACGTTGCCTGGCCACGAGTGTTGTTGCAGGGCCTCGACCGCCTCGGGTGATAACTGTAGTGGTCTTCGATTCATTTCTCGGGTGAGCACCGACAGGAAATGTTCGGCCAACACCGGGATGTCTTCCGGCCGCCTTCTCAAAGGCGGAATCTCGATGGTGACGACGTTGAGACGCCAGAAGAGATCTTTGCGGAAATCTCCTTTGTCGACCAGGGTCTCCAGGTCGCGGGTGGTTGCAGCAATCACCCGAAAATCGACTCGGGTCGCCTCTCGGCCTTCTGTGCGCGCCGCCTCGGTCGTTTCCAGCGAGAGCAGTAATCTGGCCTGTGTGCGCGCACTCAGTGAGGCAATCTCATCCAGGAATATGGTGCCACCGTCGGCCAGCTGCAGCTTTCCCTCCTGACGCGAGCTCGAGCCCTCTGGCCCGGCCGCGTCGTGCCCGAACAGCTCCTCCTCCAACGCGGGCTCCGCCAGGGCACCGCAGTTGACGATGACCAGTGGGCCATATCTTCGTCCGGAGTGCGCGTGGATAAAGCGGGCGATGAGCTCCCTGCCGGTGCCCAACTCGCCCTTGATGAGCACGGTGGCGTCGGTCTCGACGACGGCATCGACGAGCTCGATAAGTCTCTTCATTGAGTGTGAGGAGCCGACGATGAAATCGGGCGTCGAGACGGCTTCCAATCGGGCCCGAAGACGACGATTCTCACAGCGGAGCGACCGATGCTCGGTGACCCGCTGCACCATCTGGGCGAGCTCTTCGGGGTCGAGGGGCTTGGTGATGTAGTCGTAGGCCCCGGCCTTGAGAGCTCGCACCGCGGCCTCGATCGCCGAGCGCTTCGTCATGACGACGAGGGTGAGATCTGATTGGATGGAGAGGAGGCGCTCTTGCAGTTCGCGTCCGTCTCCAAAACAAAGAGCGAGGTCCACAAGGGCCAGATCGTAGACCTGTCTGGCCGCCAGTCTCAGCGCATCCTTGGAATTCGGGGTGGTGTCGATCTGGTGCCCCTGATCACCAAGCCAGTCGGCCAGTGTCTTGATGACAATCGGGTCGTCGTCGACGACCAGAATCGAAACCGGTGTCGAGGCCATCTGTCTACCTTCCTACTTCTCCCACCAGATCGTCTGCGATTCCTGGGTGCCACGACGACGTGGCGAGATCCCAAAACGCTCGAGAAGCTCGACCTCGGAGGGGAGCTCCCAGGCAACCTCCAAGGCCGTCACCGCGTGGGGACCTATCCCGTCGTCCCCCATGATAATGCTCCCCAGACCGATCAGCGCCGTCTCCACGGGCTCAGTATATGCGCCATCAGGGCCATCCGTCTCATTCATCGTGGTCGGTTTTTTTTAGATATTTGATCAAGAAAATAAACAAGACCAGAAAGCAAATCAGCAACAGATATTCGAGCCCCTTGGTCTCGAAAATGTTGACATAGGTGTAGGTCTCCATCGTCAAGCCTCCAGTTCAAGTTCTCAGCGGTGGCGCTTCGATCGCCGGGGAGTGCGACGTCGGGGTCTCGTGGGCCTCCCTCATCACTGGCATCCGTAGCACGATCCACCGAAAAACCCAGATCTCGGCGAAGACCACCATGAGTGTGACCACGATCTCCTGCCAGGACGGGTAGTACTTGATGGGAGCGTCCCACTTGAACGCGATGACGGAGATATTGAGACGATTGAGGACGATCCCCACCAAGGTGAGGACCGCTGCCACCCGTACGACCCCCAGCCGTCGGTGTCTGACGGCGTAGGCGAACATGAAGCAGGGGACGAGAACGAATCCGAGAATCTCCACCAGGTACCAGAAGCCCCAGAAGTCGTTGAGGAGGGTCCAGTGGTGCTCGTGGATGAAGATCAGAGCCTTAAAAAAGTAGTACACGAACATGGCGATGGCGGCACCCTTGGCGAGCCCAAAGACGATCTCTTCGAAGGTATGGTGTTTCTTGGGGTCGATCTGATCTTTGAATACCCGGTGACTGATGGTGCCTTCGAAAATGATCATCGACAGACCGGCAAAGATGCTCGATACCAGAAACAGGATGGGGATGAATTCCGAATACCAGAGTGGGTGGATCTTCGGTTTGGCCATGAGGTACAGAGCGCCGAGACCCGATTGGTGGAGGGTCGAAAGGGTGATGCCAAAGATCACGGCGGCCAGGGTCAAGGAGTCGAGAAAACCTCTGACGCGTTTCCAGCCCAGCCACTCGGCGACCACCGGAGAAAATTCGACAAACTCCGCCATCATGTAGAGCATGAAGTGCCAGGACACCAGAAAGAGAACCGAGTTGTAGCCGAACTCGTTACCGATGATGGGATTGATGATATTCCAGGGGCGGCCGAGGTCGAGCGTCAGAGCCCCAGCGTAGAAGATGTATGCCAGCAGGCCATTGAGCACCGTCACCCTGACTATCGGGTGGTACCTCTCCTTGCGCATCACATAGACCACGAAAGTGATGATGTAGGCACCACCGGCGAAGGCGACACCGGTGATGACGTCGAAGCCGATCCAGAACCCCCAAGGAAAATCTTGCGAGAGGTTGGTGACGGAGCCAAGCCCCTTCGTGAAGCGCACCACTAGTATCCCGAGACCGAGCAGGATGATCGGCACCGAGATGATGTTGAAGGGGGTAAGCAGCTTGCCCTTGGGCCGCATCTCGGAGGCCATGAAGCCGAGAAAGCGCCTGAACTCACTTCCTAGATTTTCTGGGATCGCCATGATCGTCTAGGCCTCATCGTCGTCGCCGGAAAGGAGATTCAGCCCCAGTAGCAGGGCAGGTAGGCCGAATAGAACCAGCGGTACACCATAGAGAAAATCGCGGGTGTACTCGGGATAGGGGGTGGTCCCCAGATCGGTACGGAGCCCGATCTCTTCAAACGGAACGGCGGAAAGGTAGAGCCAACCGGTGCCGCCCACCTCGTGCTCGCCGTAGATCTTGTGAACGTACCGCTCCGGGTGGTTGTAGATCCTGACGCGGGCGATCTCCATGAGGTCTCGTTTCATACCGAACATGAGGGCGTCGGTGGGGCAGGACTGCACACAGGCCGGCCGTTTGCCTTCTTGGAGACGCTCGAAGCACATGTTGCATTTCTGGATCTTCGGATTCCACTCGTGGTATTCGAATTTTGGGATATCGAACGGGCACGAGACCATACAGAAGCGGCAACCCATGCACTTGCTGGGTCTCCAGATCACTGGCCCGTTTGTCGTCTTGTACATGGCATTGGTGAGGCACGCCGCTGCACAAGCGGGCTGCCAGCAGTGGAAGCACTGCTTCTTGACAAACACCTCCCCCTTCGAGGTCTCGTAGCGGTTGACGATGGTCCACTGGGTCTCGCTGGTCTGACGCTCGGCGGCGAGAGCGTTGTCATTGGCGATGTCCGGAACAAAGAGATCGTGCTCTTCGGAGCAGG
This sequence comes from uncultured bacterium, assembly GCA_938016625.1. GTDB lineage: Bacteria > Acidobacteriota > Thermoanaerobaculia > Multivoradales > JAHEKO01 > M0029. The sequence continues at coordinate 5,526 of CALILB010000161.1, forward strand.
CCTTCTCACACGATCGGCAGCCGATGCAACGTGTGGTATCGACCAGCACTCCGGCGAACTCGATCGGATCCGCCGGTTGCTCCGCCTCGGCCGGTCCGCCGGCCAGGGCCGCTCCGGCGACCCCGGCTGCCTTGAGGAAGTCCCTTCGTTTCATATCGTCTTCTTCCCTTGTCGGAGTTGATTCAAAGATGGACCCGCCGTCACAGACAGGTCCGTGCTCCTTGGTGGCAGGTCCTACAAGCAGCGCTGGCCTCGCCTCCCGTGCTCATCTCGTGGCAGGTCCAGCAACTCTTGTGGATCACGACCTTCGAGCTCAGTGTTTCGTCGGCGATCCCGGTCGGATCCGAGTGATGACAAGTGGAGCAGGCCTGTGAGGTGCTCGGTGTCTCGGACTCCGTATGGCAAGCCGAGCAGTCGATCCAGAAGTCATCGAAGTAGTCGCCATGCGGCATGTCCAGCTTTGTAGCGTTCACTTCGTGATGACAGTCCTGACAGGGAACACCCATGTCCTCGAAGTGCATCTGGTGGGGAAATTCCACTTCGCCGACACAGGACGGCGATACGATGAGTGCAGGTATCCCGGCAGCAACCTCCTCCGTGGCCGACTGAATCGGCCCCGTCGCGGTCACGAGACCCGCAAAACTGAACAGCACGAGCAGTCGCTTCATGCTTTTAGTCCCTCCTCGAACAAGGCCACTTGGGTGGTGGCGATTCCAATTGCAGCTAGCCTACGGACTCGCCTCGATCTTTTTCAGGGCATCGCGGGCACCTCGACAGACGGGAGGAATGCGGCACCGAACACAGACCAGGCCAGCTCCTCGATGCCCTTCTCGTCGGATTCCCGCTCTACTTGTGCCTCCTGGGCGGCTTTGAGGTGGCGTTGGAAGTTTTCTATCTCGCTCTCGAACCAGGAGATGGCGTCGGCCCCGATCCTCAGTGACTCCAGATTTGCCGACAAATTCCCCGGAACCAGGCTGCAGATCCAGCCCATCTCGTAGGGTCTCCTGGTCAGCAGTTCGAGGTGATAGGCGAGCTCGTGATTGACCCTGGAGACGGTTCCATCCAACGGTGACGAGATGGTCAGGGATTGTCCTGGCCGCTTGATGGTGAATAGAGGGTCACCCCTCGACACCTTTTTCCCACTCTCGGGAAACTCTATCTCTTCGACTTTTCTCAGCGTCTTGACGGCGAAGTCGTCGAGACCGATCCGAGCTTCGCCGGTGACCTCGATACCTACCCAGGTGTGCTCGGGAGAGACATAGAGTCCCCCCGGAACGTTGACGACGTTGGGTGCCCGGGACTGTCCGGAGCTCGGTGTCACCAGGTGTACCGTGGGAGGTGTCAGCTTCTCGATGCGATCCTGGCGGCGGATCACGAGTTTTCTCGTAAATTGAGCCAGCTCGTCGGCAGTGAATGGTTTCTCCACGTAGTCCATGGCGCCGTGCTTCATGGTTTCCACCGCCGACTCGATGGTGGCGTAGCCGGTGATCATGACGACATCGATGTCAGGGCGAAGATGATGGACGGCCTTGGTCAGGTCAAGGCCGTCCATTCCTGGCATTTTCAAATCTGTAAAGACGAAGTCGTAGTCGCGCTTGCGTACCAGACCCAAAGCCTCCTGGGCGGTCTCGACGGTGTCGATCGAGTAGCCTTCGAGAACGAGGATCTTGCGAAAGCTGTCGAGGACAACCGGCTCGTCGTCCACAGCGAGAATACGAGCCTTGGGGTCTTCCACATCGACCCGCTTGAGGCTTGCCGCCTCTTCCGCAAAGTCCAATTTCAGCCCGATATCGAGAGCCTCCTCGCGCTCCCGAAGGAGATTCGCCGTCTGCCTCTTCTCCAGCGCCAAACGGAGCACGAGGTCGACGACCAGAAAAATCGCAACAGTCAAAATGACGATGATGACTACCATGAGAACTCCTCCTGTTTCGTACCGACGGTCGGAGTGTAGATTTTCTTCAGCGATGAGTCAGATTACAGAGCTCCTCCTCGAGGTTCTCTGGAATGATCCGCACCAGCCAGCCATCGCCATACGGATCGGAGCTCAGGAGCTCGCTCTCTTCTCGAACCCGATTGTTGAGCGCCATTATCTGCCCGCTCAAAGGCGCCAGAACCCGATACACGGCGTCGTCGGCTGAATGGATTCTTACGAAGCATCTTCCCTGTGTCGTGTAGCCATCGATGTCGGGAAGCTCTACCGAATTCACTTCTCCCATCTGATTTGGAAAGGTCTCGGCCACCCCCAGAGTCGCTGAGCCCTCAGGATCGAGCAAGGCCCATGTATGTTGTCCGAGAGCGTAGAGCTCCTGTGCAGGATCGGCCTGCAGCGGCGATGGGACGGAGCCGGCAAGGACCAGCTCGTGGTAGCGGAGTGCGCGACGGACGACCCCCAATAGCTCACCAAAATCGAAGGGTTTGGGGATGAAATCGAATACGCCGAGCTGGAACGACTTGATCGCGTTCTCGAGGGTGGCGTAGCCGGTGATCACTATCACCTGGGCTGCCGGACGGGCTGTCTTGATCAGCTCTATGATGTCGAAGCCGGACGCTCCAGGGAGCATCAGATCGGACAGAATAACCTTGTAGACGTTGCGGCGTACCATGTCGACCGCACTCTCCGAATCCATGGCGCGGTCGACACCGAGGCCCTCCAGCCGGAGAACGCGATCGGCGGCCTCCTGCACCACCAACTCGTCTTCGATGACGAGGATGTCAAGCTCGTCGCTCATGGTCGTGACTCTTTTCCGAGAGCTCCATTCGACCGTTAGTCGGCAGGAGGATCGTGAATGTGCTGCCCCGTTCCGGTTGGCTGGTCACCGAGATGGAGCCGTTGTGTTCGTTGATGATCCCCCAGACTACGGCGAGGCCGAGGCCGGTTCCCTTCCCTTCCTTGGTGGAGAAGAACGGCTCGAAGATCTTGTTCTGCTCGCTCAGAGGAATACCACAGCCGGTATCGGCTACCTTCACCTCCACCATTTGGTTGCCCTCGATCTCCTCGAGGTCCGTTGAGACGAAGATCTCGCCACCTCGCGGTCCGATGGCATCGGCAGCGTTTACCAGAAGATTGATCAGGACGTGGACAATCTGATTGGAGTCGAGGCGTGCCGAAGGTAGATCTTCTTTCATCGTCGTGGTGACCGCGATGTTCTTGACCGCGAGCTGGTGATCGACGATATCCAGGGCTCGCTTCACTGTTTTGTTGAGGTTGACGCGTGTCTTGCGCGGCGGGATCTGACGAGAGAAATCGAGCAGCCCCTTGACAATCTCCCGACACCGCTTGGTCTCGCGGACTATGATCTCGAGGTCGGCCCGCAACTCGGAATTGTCGGTCGCGTTCTTCAGGAGAAGACTGCTGAAGCTCAAGACACCGGTGAGTGGATTGTTGATCTCGTGAGCGATGCCGGCGGCGAGCCGACCAACAGAGGCCATTTTGTCGGACTGGTAGAGCTGGTTTTGGGCTTCTGAAAGCCCGCGGGTCATTTCGTTGAACGAAGTCTGGAGCTTGCCAAGCTCGTTGTTGCGTTTGACTTCGATTCTGTGGGTTAGGTCACCGTCGGCCACCTTCTCGGTAGCCTGCAGGAGTTGACGTACGGGTTTACCGACGAGTTGTTGGTGCAAGAGCAAGATGATCGCGCTGGTCGAAAAGATGGCCAGAGCGGTCAGGAGAATCGCTTTTCTCCGGTTTGCCGCCATCTGCTGTTGGATCTTGTCGAGAGACATGGTCACGTCCAGGACACCGAGGACGGACTGGCTGGTTGGGTGGGCGTGGCAGTCGGCACTCGAGCAGTTGGGCTCGTTGTAGATGGGATTGATGATGCCGAGGTTGGGTCGACCCTCGCTGTCGGTATAAGAGCGGGTCCTCCTAGATGTGGATAGGCGCTCCAAGGGCGAGTCGGCCTCGTGGCACGCATAGCATGCCTCGGCTCGCTTATCTACCATTGTTCCCAAAGCCGACCTGTCTGGGGAGTAGATGATCTCTCCTTCTTTGTTGAAAATGCGTACCTTGGTGAATTCCTCCTGCTCCCCGATGGCGTCGATGATCTGGTGCACATCGTCGCGGCGATTCCGCAGCATGGCGTATCTCGTGCTTCTCTTGATGGTCTCGGTAATCTGCTCGGCGTGTTGTTCCATCTGGGTGACCAGCGAGCGGTGCTGAGAGTTGATGAGGAAATTGGACAGTAGACCAAAGACCGTGAGGGAAACGGCCGCGACCGCGAGGATGAGCTGAAGACCGATTCTTGATTTCATGACACCTGTGCCCCACAGCGTAGGAGGGGACCGGCTATGACGGTCTCAGAGATTCCGGAGCAACCTTTGCCGGCGGGTTGTCTGGCAATAAGGGGCCATCAACCCGCACCGAATCCGTGCAGAGACAGTAAGTGACATCGATGGCTGAGCCAGCCATTCTTCGACTCCTGTGCGAGTGGCCTGTGAGTCGCCCTCCAGGCGGCAGCTCAGTCGCCTGTCTGAAAGTATGCTCTCGTCGCAACCGCTATTGGAACGTCCAGTCGGGTGGTACCCACCCCCACCTTTCGGGGTGGTCACCGGTGGCCCGGCGTTGGCTAGTTCTTCTTGACCGGTCTGCGGAAGCCGTGCTTCTCGATCTTGTTGTAAAGCGTCCCCCGATCCACTTCGAGGAGCCTGGCAGCACGAGTGATGTTCCAAGAACAGCTGTCCAGCACCCTGAGGATATGAGCTCTCTCCAACTCGTGTAGGGCCAAGGGTCCGTGCTGCACCGCTGGACTGGTCACCCTGACGGGTAGGTCTTCCGCTTTGATCAGGGGGGGCGTTCCTACCACCACAGCTCGCTCTATGGCATTTTGAAGCTCTCTTATGTTGCCCGGCCAGCGGTAGTTCTTTAGCGCGTCGAGCGTCTCGGATGAAAGACGCATCGGTTTGCGGTTCATCGACCGCGTGTAGATCTCGAGAAAGTGCTCTGCTAGCGGAGGGATATCTTCGGGTCGTTCGCGAAGAGGCGGAATCTGTACGGCGAAGACGTTGAGTCGCCAGTAGAGATCCTCCCGGAACTCACTCCTCGCGATCAGAGTCTCCAGATCCTGATTCGTAGCCGCAATGACCCGAAAGTCCACTGGAATCAGCGCCTGGCCGCCGACGCGGGTCACAATTTTCTCCTCGAGCACACGCAATAGCTCTACCTGGACTCGGGGACTGATGGTGCCGATCTCATCGAGAAAGATGGTGCCGCCATCGGCGACTTCGAATTTCCCTTTGTGGCGGTATTGCGCACCGGTAAAGGCGCCTTTCTCATGGCCAAAAAGTTCACTTTCGAGCAGACCCTCCGCCAACGCCCCGCAGTTGACGATCACCATAGGTCCGTAGCGGCGGGGTGAGCCTGCGTGGATTGCCCGGGCGACTAGTTCCTTACCGGTGCCTGAATCGCCCTTTATGAGAACTGTTGAATCCGTTTCGGAGACCGCGGCAATGAGGTCGAGCACCTCCTGCATGGCAGTCGAGGTGCCGATAATGGGGGAAGGGCTGGTGATGGCCTCGAGCCGTTCCTTCAGCCGGATATTCTCGAATCGTAGGGAGCGGTGCTCGATGGCCCGTCGAACGAGGTGTGACAGCTCTTCGGGGTTGAACGGCTTGGGGATGTAGTCGTAGGCACCGGCCTTGAGAGCTTTGACTGCGGATTCGACCGAAGCGTAGGCGGTCATGATGATGATGGTGAGCTCGGGGTCGGCGGCGGCCAACCGTGACTGGAGCTCGAGACCGTCGATGTCCGGCATTTTGATGTCGACAAAGGCGATTTCATAGCGACGGCCTGCAGCCAATTCCAAAGCCTTCCTGGCTCCTTCAGCTGTATCGACCTCGTGGCCCTCCTGGCGCAACCAAGCAGCCAGAGACTGTAGAACGATGGGCTCGTCGTCGACGACGAGAACCGAGGTTCGAGGCCCGCTCTTGTTGCCTTCAGTCATGAGGTCACTCTGTCGACGCTCTCGCCCAGCGCCGCGTCCTGTGTTGGCTGGCGGATGGGAAGACGGACGAGGAATGCGGTGCCCGATCCAGGGTTGGAATCGACCTCGATCCTCCCGTGGTGACGGTTGACGATCCCGTAGACGACCGCCAGACCAAGTCCGACACCGTCAGCCTTGTCCTTGGTGGTGAAGAACGGCTCGACAATCTGATCGAGGTGATCAGGTGGAATCCCCCGACCCGTATCTGCTACCTCGAGCAAGATGCTGTTCTCACCTTCGCTCGGAACAGCGCGGATGATCACAGTGCCACCCGGTGGAGTCGCTTCGATTCCGTTCATCGCCAGCGCCAGGACCATCTGTTGAATCTGTGATGAATCACACTCGACGACCGGGAAGTCAGTCGAGACTTCGAGGGTCAGCTCGACTTCCTTGGCGTCGGC
>CALILB010000162.1 GCA_938016625.1 uncultured bacterium
CCTGGTCGATCGACAGGTCGATGATGACGCTGCCCGGTTTCATCGCCTTGACCATGTCCTCGGTGATCAGATAGGGCGCACGACTGCCCGGGATCAGGACGGCGCCGATGACGACATCGGCAAAGACGCTGTAGCGCCCGAGATTGCGTGCGTTGGCCATGGCGGTGACCGGTCGCCCGCCGAGCTCGTGGCTGGCTTCGCGCAGCTTGTCGAGAGCATCGTCGATGAGGATGACGTGGGCGCCGCTGTCGAGGGCCAGACGGGCCGCGGTCCGACCGACGGTGCCGGCGCCGAGGATGAGAACGGTTGGCGGTGGTACGCCGGGCACATTGCCCAGCAGGATGCCGCGGCCGCCGACCTCGGTCTGCAGGTAGTGGGCGGCGATCTGGACCGCCATCTGGCCGGCCATCTCGCTCATCGGTGGCAGCACTGCCAGGTGATTCTCCCGGTCACGAATCAGCTCGTACCCGATTACCGTGGCCTCGATCTCCAACAGCCGTTGCACCTTTGCCCGCGGCGCGACCGCCAGATGGTGAAACCCGCAGAGGGCGAGACCCGGCTTGACCATCTCCAGCTCGTCGACCGACACCCAGCCGACGCGGCAGACGAGATCGGCGCGGCGGTAGACCTCTTCCTTGCTGTAGACGATCTGGGCGCCTACCTCCTCGTAGACCCGATCCGAGAAATGTGCACCATCGCCGGCTCCACTTTCGAGATGGACGGTGTGACCGCGCCGGGCCAGCCTGGCTACCGATGAGGGCGACAGACCCACGCGGTGCTCGTGCCGGTGGTCTTCCCTGGGTACGCCAATAAACATGGTACGACCTCCTGGAAGAATTGAATCGGCGAGGCTAAGCCTCCGGCCCCGCCAAAATATTGTTGACGGGTTCTAGTTGACCCCTGCCGTGATCTCCTCGAAAGCCTTGACACCCCAGGAGAAAGCCTCTTGGTTGAGGTCCTGCATGGCGCAGTTGGATTGCAGGGCGTCGCGGATGGCGGTGAGCATGCTCTCGGCCGGGAACAGACCGGTGGCGGCCTGCATGGCGCCGAGGGCGACAACGTTCTTGACCTTGACCGCACCGAGATCGAGAGCGATCTGGGTGCAGGGGATACCAACGGCGGTGACACTCGGATCGAGCTCCGCCGGCTCGCTCATCACCGAGCTGTCGTAGATCACCGTGCCTCCCGGTTGTACCGCGGAGCCGAACTTCTGCAGGCTCGGGGCGTTGAAGGCCACCAGGATGTGGGGCTTTGGCGAAGCCGGCGACAACACCTCCTCGGTGGCGATGTGGACATCGGCGTAGGAGGTGCCACCCCGCGATTCGGGTCCATAGCTGGGGATCTGGGTGGCGTCGAACCCTTCGTTGATCGCTGCCTTGACCGTCAGCGCTGCCACCATCTGGGCACCGTCACCCCCGGCACCGGCGAACTTGAGTGCGATGTCGTGGTCGTGGAGGTTAGTCGGGAAACTCTCGCCATAGCGCTTTGCCGGCTCGGCCGACGCCTGGATGACCTCCATCACCCGCTCGGGGGCAAACTCGGGTCGCCCGAGATCGAACCAGGGCTCGACTTCGACGTCCTTCTTTACACCCAGCGGAAAGATCGGCTCCATCTGCTCCTTGACCCACTGCTCGGTCTCTGTGGGTGTCATCTTGAGGTGGGTCGGGCACTCCGAGAGCACCTCGACAAAGGCCAGCCCGCGATTCTCGACCTGAACCTGGAGCGCTTTCTTGATGGCCTTCTTGGCTTTTACCCGGTGCTTGTTGTCGTAGAGCGCCACCCGTTCGACATAGACCGGACCATCGAGCTGGGCGACGGTCTCCGCCATCTTCATCGGCTCGCCGGTCAACCGGTCTCTCCCGGTGGGTGTGGTGGAGGTCTTCTGGTCCATCAGGGTCGTGGGCGCCATCTGGCCGCCGGTCATCCCGTAGATGGCGTTGTTGACAAAGATGAAGGTCAAAGGAATGCCCAGCTGGGTCATCTGCATGATCTCGGCCAGACCGATGGAAGCCAGATCGCCGTCTCCCTGGTAGCTCACCAGGATGGAGTCGGGGTTGGCCACCTTGTGACCCAGTGCCACCGCGGGAGCCCGCCCGTGGGCCGCCTGGGTGTTGCCGACATCCAAGTAGTAGTACATGAAGACGCTGCAACCGACAGGGGAGACCGCGATCGTCCGGTCCTGGACCTCGAGCTCCTCGATGGCCTCGGCGAGGTATTTGTGGATCAACCCATGTCCGCACCCGGCGCAGTAGTGGGTGCTCTGGCCCTTGAGCCCTTCGCCGTGGGCGTGGCGCTCGAATTTCTCGTAGAAGACGCTCATGATTTCACCTCGACCAGGGAGGAGAGATTGTCCACGATCTCCTGCTGTTGCGGCAGGATGCCGCCAAAGCGGCGGATGTTGGTGATGGGTGGCGGTTTGTGGACCCCGGCATAGCTGAGAGCTATGCGGAGCTCGTCCTCGAGCTGACCGTTACCCGCCTCGACGACAAGAATGCCGCGGGCTCGCGGTAGCAACTCGAGTAGTAAGTCGATGGGGAACGGCCACAGGCTGATCGGCCGGAAGAGACCGGCCTTGACACCCTCTTTGCGCATCTCCTCGACCGCTCCCTTGGCCATGCGGGCGGGCGTGTTGCAAGCGACAACCAGCCACTCGGCGTCGTCGCAGAAGAAGAGATCGGCCCGCTGCTCGCTCTCGATCATGCGCTCGTACTTTTCGTTGATGTGGATGTTGTGGGCCTCGAGGTCCTGCTCGTTGAGATAGATCGACGAGATCAGGTTGCCACGGTGCATCTCGTCACCCCAGACCGCCCACTCGGGGATCCCCGGCTTCATCATGGTCTCGGGGAGCCGGACACGCCCGGTCATCTGACCCAGATAACCGTCGGCGGCGATGACCACCGGATGGCGGTACTTCATCGCCAGGTCGAAGGCCAGCATGGTGAGGTCGAGCATCTCCTGTGGTGTCGAGGGTGCCAGCACCGGCGCATGCGTGTTGCCATGGCCCAGACCCCGGCAGAGCATTTTGATGTCGGACTGCTCGGGGGCGATGTTGCCCAGCCCGGGCCCGCCGCGCATGACATCCACCACCACACCGGGAACCTCGGCGCCGATCATGTAGGAGATCCCCTCCACCATCAGGCTGAAGCCGGGCGACGAGGTAAAGGTCATGCATCGGAGTCCGGCCCCACCACAGCCATACATCATGTTGATGGTGGC
>CALILB010000163.1 GCA_938016625.1 uncultured bacterium
GCTCGCGTCATGTCCTCCGGGCTGATCTCGACGGCCGCGGGTTGGCAGGAGACCGAGCCGAGTGTCAGCACGACAACTCCGATCCCCACCAGCGTGCAAAGCAAAGACTCACGGGCTTCTGACGACTTGAACATCTACTCATCCTCCTCTCTGACGATCATCCCCCAGCTACAAACCCCGATGGAAGGCTTCAGCTCTCCTCGAGCTCGACACCCAGGCCATCGGCGATTCGGTTGACAAAGGCATAGTAGGCGGTGATCGCACAGATGTCGTGGATGGCCCGGTCGTCGAACCCCACCACCCGCAGACCCTCCACGTCCTGCCGTGCGATTTCACTCGGTGTTTTGGTGAGCTTGACGACATAGTCGAGCATGACCCGATCCATCGAGCTGAGCTGAGCCGTCCGATAGTTCGCTGTCAACGCCGCGATCAGCTCCTCCTGCTGATCGTGATCGCTGCCTTTTACCGCCAAGAGCCGACGGAGACCCGCTCCGTGATGGTGGACTCAGTAGTGGCAGTCGTTGGCAGCGGACACCACCACCGCAATCATCTCACGCTGCACCCGGGTGAGGGGCCCTTTGGCGTACATCAGCTCCCGGTAGAGCTCGTAGTGCTGCTTCAGGGTGCGACTGTGGACACCGTGGATCTGAATGATGTTGTCGTGGTCGGCAACCCGATCCTCCTCGGGGATCCGGTCCTCGGACAGATAGTCGATAAAGGCCATTTCTCACCTCTCAGTTGGTGCTCGACCGCGACTGGCTCAGGTAGTGGTGCCAGAGCAGCCGCGCGGCCACCGCTCTCCACGGTTGCCAGCCCAAGCCTACTTCTTCGAGAACCTCGGGGCTTGGTGTGTCCGCCAGCCCCTTGACCTCCTGGGCCGCCTTCGCCAACGCCAGATCACCGCTTGGCCATACATCGGCTCGACGCAGCACCATGAGCAGATAGATGTCCGCCGTCCAGCGGCCAACCCCTTTGAGGCTCATCAGCTGCTCGCGGGCCGTCTCGTCGCTCATCTTGCGCAGAGCCGCGAGCTCGAACCTGCCCTCGACGATGGCAGCGGCCAGCTCGCGGCAGTACCCGGCCTTCTGCCGGCTAAAACCGATCTGTTTCAGGGTCGCGTCGTCGAGGGTCAAAAGCAGCTCCGGTTCGACGGCGCCGAGGTGCTCCTTCAGCCGGTCGAAGGCGGCCTTGGCCGAAGCCAGCGAAACCTGCTGCTCGAGGATGATTCTGACCAGGGTCGCAAACCCGGCGGGGCGTCCCCAGATGGGTGGCGGCCCGTGGGCCTCCATCACCGACGCCAGGTCGGAGTCCCTCTGCGCCAGGAAATCCAATCCCTGCTCGAGAGTTCTCTTGTTTACCAGGATGGGCTTCGAGCCGGTCACCTAATCTCGATCCGGCCAGACCGCGAGGACATTGCCCTCGGGGTCGGCGCGGAACTCGGTGAAGGGTACTACAGTCTGCCGCAGGCGGCTCTTGGCGGCCGGGTCAGTGGAGCATCTGCCGCAAGACGTCGCGGTCCTCGTCGCTGGCAAAAAGAGTTGCCCCCGTCTCCATCAGCTCGGAGACGACCTCCTCGACCGGTCGCAGCGATCGCTCTCGCTGGTGATCGCTGATGTCGCCGATAAAGGGCCAGAGCTTCTGTCGGATGTCTTTTGGCAGGACGTGCTCCAGGAACTCGAGGGAGATGCTGCGCAGCTTCTCGTTGTCTTGGAGTATCCCTTTGAAGGCCAGGCGAACCGGTGTGGGATCGAGAACCAAGGTCAAGAGTCTGAAGGCGTGCTCCAGGCTCAGGACACCGCGGTCACCGACTCTGCTCTGCACCAGCTCATCCGCCTCGGTGTCGAAGTCATCCAGCAGACGCTGCATCTCCCACACCGGTCGCTCGTGACCGACCTCGGATCTCAGCGCCTCCCAGACCTTCTCCTCCCACCACTCCCCGGTCACGGCTCTTCCTTCCTCGAGCCGTCGCACCAGGGCGATCGCCGAGCGGTACCTCACCTCGAACCTGCTGGTGGTCAGCCCGTCCATCAGCGCCTGGTCGGCCAGCGACGAATCGATGCCCGCCAGCACCCGGGGAATCCTGCGGCGAATGACGAAATCGCAGTCATCGTCGACCAGCAGCTGCGCCAAAGGTGCGACGGCGGCATCTCCCAGCGAGGTCAGGATCCAAACCGCCCGGTCACAGAAGACATCTCGAGCCAGCAACCGGATCAATCTCGGGATATGTCGCTCGTCCCAGTCGGTGCACTCATCGAGTGCCTTGGAGACGTTGTCGTTCGAGCTGCTGCTGATGCGCCCCAATGTCCCCGTGGTTGCGCCGACCGCCGGCCTGCCGACACTCGAGGGGTCGGTGCCTCTGGCCGGGCGTGGGTCTCCACCCTCGACCGGTTGAATGGGGATATCCAGCCGGGTAAAGGTCGCGCTCAGCAGATCCTTGCCATGGAAGTCGGCATCCGCCATCAACTGGTCCGCCTCCCGCGTTCCGCCCTTCAGCCGGTCCACCACCGTCTCGAAATAGACGTTGCCCATCCGCCGATTGACATAGATGAAGGCAGAGCACAGGGCTATGACAACCACCGACAGGTAGCGCGAGGGCATATTGCCCCAAGTGACCCAGATGAACACCACCCCGGCACCGAGTCCCTCGGCCAGGCTGTCCAAAACCGTGTCGATAAAGGTCTTTGTCTTGCGCCGGAGCATCGAAGGCAGTGGCACGTAGCAGACCTCCAGCACCGATCGGTGAAGAGACTTCCGCAATGAGTTGTCCGCGCCACGCAGCAGTGTTGCCGTCAACAGGGCCGGGAAGAGAAGAACACCAACCGAGCCCATCATGAGGGCCACGGGCAGCAGGGACAGGCTGACGGCGACACCCCGCGACGCCATCAGCCGTGAGGTCAGGAACAACTGAATGAGCAGCGACGCGGCTCCGGTCCAGCCGTAGAAGGCGCCAAAGAAACCGGCCAACTGCTGTTTTGTGGTCAGGGTCGCCCGTACTGCCTCCTTGAACTGATAATCGACCAGCGTGCTCGACATCGTGGCCAACATCACGATCGCCGCGATCATCGCCAGATGGGGTGTACCCCAGACCAGCTTGAATCCCTCTCGCGCAGACGAGGTTTCATCGTCCTTTTCGGTCTTTCTTTCCTTCCTCGGCTCCCTCCCGGACGGCAACAGCACCTGTGTCAGCAGGAGCAGTCCGATCAGGCCAACAAGCATGGGGATCAGCCAGACGAGATCGACATGTCTGGTGAGATAGCGGAGCGAGTTGCCCATGACCATGGCGCCGGCGGTGCCGCCGGCGCTGATCAACCCAAACAACCGCTTGGCCTCACGCAGCGCAAAGTGCTCCGAGGCGACGATCCAGAAACCCGAGGCAATGACCATGGTCCCCAGGGCCGTCCACAGGTAGAAGACCACCACGGCCGTCGCGACCTCGGCGATCAGCGGCATGAGCACGGCCAGACCGATGGCAAAGACGACCAGACAGACCTTGACTACACGGCGCGCATTGAAGCGAGTCAGGGCCCAGGCAAACAGGGCCACGGTCGGCAGCCCGAGAACGGTTGTCCCGACCGTTATGTAGGGGAGTGTCTTGACGTCGAACGTCGCGAGATAAAAGGCCTCGCGCAACGACCGGCTGAGGACAAAGGTCGCGATCAGGAAGAAGGCGCCGCCAAAACAGAGGAGAAGCGGCTTGAGCTCACGCGGGCGGATGTCGAGCCACTCGATCAGCTGCCGGGGGGACCTCATTGTTCAGCCGAGGCCGACTCCCATGTGTGAGACCCCACCCCTCGACTTTGCCACCAGCGCCTCGTTCTGTTCCCACCGGTTCTCTTCTTCACCGGGCTTGTGGAGCTCCCACCAGTCGAGGGCTTTCTGCTGCGACCAGCTGCCGGCGGCACTTGAGGTCTCGATGGCGGCGGCCAGTTCGACCGCGCTCTGGAAACGATCCGCCGGCTCTTTCTCGAGACACTTCATCACGATCTCTTCCAGCTCCTTGGGGACGGGAACCTCCGAGGTCTCGGTGAACGGAAGAGGAGGGGTCTTTAGATGATCGATCAGGACCTCCATCGCCGACCCGGAATCGAACACCGGCCGTCCCGCCAGCATCCAGTAAGCCACCGCTCCCAGGTTGTAGAGATCGGCTCGGGCATCGACGTGGTTGCTGCCATGAACGCCTTCGGGGGCGATGTAACGGGGAGTGCCAAAGACAATCCCGCTCTTGGTGAGACCGGCCGTCTCATCCGGACTCAGCCTCTTGGCCAGGCCGAAATCGAGGACCTTTACAAAGTCGTAGACACCGCCTCGATGCGACAGAAAGATGTTCGACGGCTTGATGTCCCGATGGATGATGCCCTTGGAGTGGGCTTCCGCAAGAGAGCCGCAAACCTGCAACAGAATGTGCACGACGCGCCCCGGCGGCAGGGGACCGTACTTCTCCACCACCCGTTGCAGATCGCTGCCCGCCAGGAACTCCATGGCGTAGTAGAAGGTCTCCTCCTCGGTGCGACCGAAATCGAAGATGGTCACGGTGTTTGGATGGCTCAACAGCGAGCAGAGCCGCACCTCGCGCTCGAACCGTGCAAGGGCCGTCTCGGTGTTCTCTTCACCGGTCGGCCGCATGACCTTGATCGCAGCGGGGCGCTGAAGCAGGGTGTGGTAGCCGAAGAATACCTGCCCCATGCCTCCTCGCCGCAGCTCCCCTCTAACCTCGTAGGGGCCGAAATGTCTTTGCTCGGGCGGCTTGGCGGGGAAGTTGTAAAGGGTCCTGGTCAGAAGCACCGAGACCGCCCCGGCGATGGCAATCGTGGCCGTGCCTTCGGCGAGAACGTTGCCGACGGCCGAGCTTTCCCCGGGAGACAGGTGGTAGATCGCCCACCGGGTGGCCGGATAGGCGGCAACCGCCACCAGAGTCAGACCAAGCTGCGTCGACAGTGAGCCGGGAACCAGCGCGGCATGGATCAGCAGCAGAAGTGCAGCGGTCTGGGGGCCGGTCATCCAGTGACTGTGGTCCGAGCAGCCGGCCACGCAGGCGATCAGACTCAAGGCCATCACCCAGCGGTCCAAATGCCGCAGCTCCTCCAGCCTCCAACCGTCCCGTACCGTGAGCACGATCAATCCGAGGGCGAACAGCAGCCAGTGACCGTGACGCGCAGAGAGCAGCCCGGCCAGCAGCTCGTTGACCAGACGGCTGTCCGGCCCCGTCGGCAGCCATGCCGAAGCGTAGAGGGGAAC
>CALILB010000164.1 GCA_938016625.1 uncultured bacterium
ACCGGCAGGCGATCCTTGAGCTTGCCGGTGTGGCGCTCGATCGCGCAGCCGATACAGGCGAGGTTGCAGGTGTAGAGCGGCTCGAGCATGAGCACAAAGGGATAGCGCTTTTGCCCCTTGATGAGCCCATTATGGATCTGGTGCTTGATCGAATCGGTCGTTATGTGAAGCGGAAACCGCATGTCAGTTACTCCAAGAAAAATACCTGCCCCACGACTCAGCTGAAGAGCGGACCCACAAAGCCGGTTGCTGATCTCTGCAAGAACTGTAGACGCTTCTTGTAGGTCTCCAGAGCCTGAAGAGGAAAGTAGATCGCGTAGTAGTGATAGTTGAGGTAGAAGACCTCCGGAAAACCGGTGCCGGTCCACCAGGCGTCGGTCCAGCCCCCATCCGGCTGCTGGGTAGACAGAAGATAGTCCACACCACGGGCGACCGCGTCGCCTTCCACCTCTCCAGCCGCGATCAGACCCATGATCGCCCAAGCGGTCTGGGCGGCCGTCGACGGACCCTGGCCCTTCTTGCCGGCGTCCTCATAGGAATCGGGGAGCTCGCCCCAGCCTCCGTCCGGGTTCTGACAACTCCGGATCCAGGCCGCAGCGCGACGGATGTACTCCTGCGACAGGTCTTCGCCGATGGCTTCCAGACCGCACAGAGCCAACCAGGTGCCGTAAAGGTAATTGCACCCCCAACGGCCGTACCAGGAGCCGTCGGCTTCCTGGTCTCGCCGCACGAAGTCGACTCCCCGTTGTACTTCCGGCGCTTGGAGATCGTAACCGTGGCGAGCCAGCGCCTCCAGCGCCCGAGCGGTGATATCGGTCGTGCTGGGGTCGATCATCGCGTTGTGGTCGGCAAAGGGGATGTAGGTCAGATACTCCTTGTTGCATCCTTTGTCGAAGGAGGCCCAGCCCCCGTCTCGATTCTGCATGCTCAACAGCCAACCCAGGGCTCTCTTGGTGGCCGCCTCGAGACGCCAGCCGGTCTCGCCACCGGGGGGATCGATTTTGCTCAGGGCGGTGAGAAGCTGCGCCGTGTCGTCGCAATCGGGATAAAACTCGTTGGCGTACTCGAAGTACCACCCGCCCACCGGTCCCTCGGGGTTCCTCACCCGCCAATCCCCGGGCGCCTGGACCTCGTGATCCAGCAGCCACTCGACAGCCTGGTGGATCTGTCCCCGCGCCTCGAGATTGTCGCCTTCGGCTAGCGCGTTGACAGACAGCGCCGTGTCCCAAACCGGGGAGAAGCAAGGCTGCACCTTGAGGGTCTCCTCTTCCTCCAGCTCCAGCTTCTCCAACTCGTGGATCTGCTCGACCACCGTCGGGTGATCTTCCGCGTAGCCCAGGCTGCGAAGGGCGATGAGAGTGTTGACGATGGGCGGGAAGATCGCCCCCAGACCATCACTCTTGTGCAAGCGCTGCAGCACCCACTCCTCGCACCGCCGCACCGCCAGCCGCCGCAGAGGCACCAGATGCGCCCTTTCGAAGACCTTGTGGATCCGGTCCAGAACACGGAAGAACAACGACCAGCCTTCGTGCATGAGGCTGGCGCGACTCCAGTGCGGCAGAACGAGTCCGCGTGGACGGACCCTCAACTCTTTGATGGCGGCGTGCTCCGGTACCGGGCAGCGGGGCTTCTTCGCCCAGATGATGCTGAGCGGTATCACGATCGCCCGCGACCACGAGGACATGTCATAGATGTTGAAGAAGGGGTACCACTTGGGAAACAGGATCAGCTCCGGTGGGACACCCGGGCTCTTCGACCACTCGTACTGACCAAAGATCGACAGATAGATCTTGGTGAAGGAGTTGCACGCATCGAGACCGCCCATGGAGAGAATCACCTCTCGAGCCTTCTCCATGTGTGGCGCCTGCGGGTCGTCGCCGACGAGCTTGAGCACGAAGTAGGCCTTGACCGAAGCACTCAGGTCCGGGCTGCCACCGGGGTAGATGGCCCAGCCACCGTCGGGCAGCTGGCGCTGGCGCAGATAGCTCGCGGCCTTGCGCACCTTCTCCCTGCCCGAGCGACCGAGAAAGTGCATGGCCAGGATGTATTCCGACTCGAGAATGGTGTCGCCTTCGAGCTCGGCGCACCAATGGCCATCCTCGTGCTGCTTGCTCAGCAACCAGCTGCGAGTCTTGGCGATCGCCTGCGACAGCCGGCGGTCCTCGACTTCCGGGACCCGCTCGGCAATCTCTGTCGCCAAAATACTTCGAGTCTGCTCTTGCTCCACTTTTCCCCCGCCTATGTATCTAGGTAAATCGATCCTATCAGGACCCGTTGGGACCGAAGTGCCAAGGAGACCATATATTGCGGTCAAAACGCAAGTCTCTGACAGGATTTACGAGAACCGCCGGGCGTTAGTTTCCCTGGGGTCCGAATGGTGTAAGGTCGGGTTCAACCGGAGGAGGAAACTGCCGTGAAATCCGCCAAATCTCTATTGTCTTTGGCCCTTCTGCTCGTTTTATCGACACCCCTGCTCGCCACCCCGGCGGAGGACATAGCTCTTGGAGACGCCGCCTGGAATCGCCGTGCCGTAGGACCACCTTCGGGAACCGCTAGCGATGGCGCCATCAGCGAAGCCATCTCCGCCTACGAGAAGGCCATCGCCGCCGACTCCGGCAACCTCGAGGCCAGGTGGAAGCTGCTCCGCGCCCTCTATTTCCGGGGCGAGTATCTGATCACCGACCACGACGAAAAGCTCGCCGTCTATCAGCGTGGCCGTGACCTGTCGGACGAGTCGCGAGACCTGCTCTTTGGCAAGGTGGGGGCCGATGAGCGGCTGGCGAAGGAGGACCCCGAGAAGATCGCCGCCAGGGTGCGCAACGACCCCGACTCGGCCCCGCTCTATTTCTGGTCGGCGGCGCACTGGGGTCTCTGGGGGCGCACCCGGGGCAAGATCGCCGCGGCCCGGCAGGGTGTGGCCGGCAAGATCCGCGACTATTCCCAGGTCGTCATCCTCATCGATGACGAGATGGAAGGTGCCGGTGGTCACCGGGTCCTGGGTCGCCTGCACAGCGAGGCCCCAAAGCTCCCCTTTGTCACCGGCTGGGTCGACCGCAAAACGGCCGTCAGCGAGCTCGAGCTGGCGGTGGAGATGGCCCCCGACGACGCGCTGAACCGCCTCTATCTGGCCGAAGCCCTGCTCGAGCACGGCAAGGGCCGCAACGACGAGGCCGAGAAGATCCTGCGCGATCTGGTCAACAAGCCGCCCAACCCCAAGTATCTGATCGAGGAGAAGGACACCATCGCCAAGGCGAAGGTCCTGCTGGAGGATCTCGAAGACTGACCCTGTGCCTCACGGCGCGCTCGGGCTCAGCACCACGGCGTTCAGGAACAGCCGGGCCGAGCCCTGTACGCGCGATGATCAATAGACACCAGTTGGACAAAGGAGGACTTCATGACCCGAGTCGTTACAGTTTCCATCGCCGCTGTCGTCGGCATGGTCGCGCTCTGTGCCTTTC
>CALILB010000165.1 GCA_938016625.1 uncultured bacterium
ATCGACACCAATGCCCTTCGGCTTGAAGCGCCGCCGGGGTTGCTCTATAATCCGTTCGCTGGCTTTGTCGGGCTGACGAAGTGGGTAGGTAGTTTGCCCACTTTTTTTGTTGCCTGGATCATGCTTCGAGATAGATGGGTCACAAGGAGATTGAAGCCGCGCTCGAGACCGAGCTCGCCGAAGTAGCTGCGGGTGCAGGTTGTGAGCTTTTGGAATGCGAGTTTGCAGGAGGAGTGCTCCGGCTGACGCTGGACCGACCCGGAGGGGTCACGCTCGACGATTGCCAGACCGTCTCGAAGCAGGCATCTGCGCTCCTCGATGTAGCTGATTTTGGACCGGGCAAGTACGTGCTCGAGGTCAGCTCCCCGGGGCTCGACCGGAAGCTGTACAACGCCCGGGACTACGAGCGGTACGCGGGTCAACAGGTGAGGATCACCTGGCGGGATCCGGAGACCGCTCGCAAACAGACGGTGGTAGGAAGCCTAATCGGGCTCCTACCGGAAGATGAAGCACGTGTTGCCCTGGTAGATTCGGCGACCGGTGAGGAAATTACGGTACTATTGAAATACATAGAGTTAGCTCGCCTGGTACCCGAGCTGTAGGAAACAGAAGAAATGGCACAAACGCAAACAACAGAGCTCAATCTGACCGATGTCCTCAAGCAGGTGGCACGTGAGAAGGACATCGACATGGAACGCTGGATCTCGGCCCTCGAGGACGCGATGGCCTCGGCGGCCAAGAAACAGCACCGGATCAAGGCCCCGGTAAAGTCGAAACTCGACCCCGAAACGGGCACATTCGAGGCTTTTATCGTCAAGACCGTGGCCGAAGAGGTCGAAGATCCGCTCTCTGAATGGACGTTGGAAGAGGCGCAGGACTACCAACAGGATGCCAAGGTCGGCGATGAGATCCATATCCCGATCTCCACCGAGGGCCTCGGGCGCATCGCCGCGCAATCCGCCAAGCAGGTCCTGTATCAGCGCATTCGCGAGGCCGAGCGGGAGAAGATCTACAACGAGTACTTCGGCCGCATCGGCGAGGTGCTGAACGGTACGGTCAAGCGCTTCGAGCGCGGGGACATCGTGGTCGACCTGGGCCGCACCGAGGCCGCGGTCCCCCGAGGCGAGCAGTCCCGCCACGAGCGCTACAGCCAGGGTGAGCGCATTCGAGCGGTCATCGTCGACGTTCACAAACAGCCAAAGGGCCCACAGATCATCCTTTCGCGCACCGACCCACGGCTCCTGGTCAAGCTGTTCGAGATGGAGGTGCCCGAGATCTACGACGGCACCGTGCAAATCAAGGCCGCCGTCCGCGCCCCCGGCGAGCGAGCCAAGGTCGCCGTCTTCAGCCGCGAACGCGACGTCGATCCCGTCGGCGCCTGTGTCGGGATGAAGGGCTCCAGGGTGCAATCGATCATCCGTGAGCTGCGCGGCGAGAAGATCGACATCATCGAATTCAGCGACGATCTCGTCACCTTTGCCCAAAGCGCTCTGGCGCCGGCACGGATCACACGGGTCTCGGTTACTCATCACGGTGAGGAGCCACATCTCGACGTCATCGTAGAAGACGAGCAACTCTCTCTGGCGATCGGCAAGCGCGGTCAGAACGTTCGACTCGCGGCCGAGCTGCTGGGCGCCAAGGTCGACATCAAGAGCGAGACCGATGTCAAAGACGAGGTCGCCGGTGCCCTTGCCAAGATGCTGCAGACAGCGATGGACGAGGACGAAGCCTCGCGGCCCCCTGCCAGCTTCGACATCCTGGATGCGCCGGGGGTCGGCGCCAAGACCGCCGGCAAGCTGGTCGAGGCCGGCTTGGGGACACTCGAAGCCGTTCTCCAGGCCACGCCCGAGACCCTGGAAGCCGTGGAAGGGGTCGGACCGAAGACGGCTATCGCCATTCTCGCCTGGGCCGGCGAGTTGGCAGCAGCGGATCAGCCAGCGCCCGCCCCAGCCGAGGAGCCCGAAGGGGACACCGTCGAGGCCGACGAGGTCGCTGGTGTCGTGGCGGAAGAGGGTGACGGCTTTATGGCAGCGCTCAGCCGGGCGCTCGAAGAGGCCGAAACCCAAGATGCCCTCACCAAAGAGGTACAGGCCGAAGCGATCGAGGACGCCGACCGGGAAGCGGCGCGTGCTGCAGCCGAGGAAGAGACCGAGGACGGAGCCGGCGAGGCCACAGAAGATGAAGATACCGCCGAGCCGGCGCCGGCTGCCAAGCCTGACGAGGAACCCGTACAAGGCTAATCCGGGAGCGCGAACGGTAGGAGCGCACTGACGTCTATGGGAAAGATCCGAGTCGAAGACCTCGCCCGCAAGATGGGCATCCCCGAGCAGGACCTTTTGTTCAAGCTCAAGTCGATCGGTGTCCGTCTCGACGAAAAGGACCCGCGGATCGATACCAGTGTCATCCAGGCCATCCTCACGGGACAGAGCCTTCCCCAGCCGCGCGAAGTGATTCTCCGCGACGAGGAGTCCAAAGCCAGCGCCCCGACGCCGGGCGCCCGCCGCCGGCCTCCCCAGCGACGGATGCCCCCGGGGCCGCTGCGCCCCACACGACGGCGAACGATCATCCAGAAGGTCGAGCCGCGCATCAAGACCATCCCGACCTCGGAGCCTCCGCCGACGGCGACAGCCCCCGGATCGGCACCGACGGCGGCCGGTGGCGCCGCAGCACCGGCAAGCCCAACGGCACCGGTTGCTCCTCCTCCGGCCGAAGGCTCACCAGAGACCGGGGCGGTCGAGACCGGCGCCCCCGCTCGCATCATCGAACCGGAGAAGAAGAAGGAGCGGCGGACCAAGAAAGCGCGGCCGAAACCACAGGAAGAAGAAGATCTTCGAGCCCATCTCGGCAAGGTCAAAACGGCCGAGGAAGAAGAGGCCGAAGAAGAGGCGGCCAAGACGGCGGCCTCCAGTCGGAGCCGGCGGCGCGCCTCTCGCAAGGAAGCGGCGGCCAAAGACGAGGCGGCGGGGAGGGTCCTGCAATTCAAGCGCGATGCACCGGACTCGTCAATCACCATCTCCGAGGGTATGACGGTCAGAGACTTCGCCGACAAGTTGGGTGTGAAGGCCAAGGACTTGATCCAATTGCTCTTCCGGCGCGGCGTGATGGCCACTATCAATCATGTCCTGGATCCGGAATTGGCCCAGGAGGTAGCAGAAGAGCTCGGAGTCGAGGCAGCGATCGTCACCTTCGAGGAGGAGATCCAGCTTCTCCAGCAGGTCCTCGAAGAGGTGGATACGAGTTCTCTCGTCTCCAGAGCACCGGTGGTCACCATCATGGGTCACGTCGATCACGGCAAGACCACGCTTCTCGACGGCATCCGCTCCTCGAAGATCACGGAGAGCGAGTTTGGAGGCATCACTCAGCACATCGGCGCCTACGAGGTCGAGACCAAGGGACGCAAGATCGTCTTCCTCGACACCCCGGGCCACGAAGCCTTTACGATGATGCGCGCCCGTGGGGCGCAGGCCACGGATATCGTGGTGCTGGTGGTGGCCGCCGACGACGGGGTGATGCCCCAGACGGTCGAGGCCATCGACCACGCCAAGGCCGCAGGCGTGCCCATCATCGTCGCGGTCAACAAGATCGACAAACCGGATGCCAATGCCGATCGCGTCAAGAAAGAGCTCGCCGACCACGACCTCCAAGTGGAAGATTGGGGTGGAAATGTCGTTGCCATCCCGATCTCAGCTCTCAAGATGGAGGGAATTCCAGAGTTGATGGAGATGATCCTCCTCAGCGCCGATCTGCTGGAGCTCAAGGCCAGCCGCGACCTGCCGGCTCAGGGAGTAGTGCTCGAGGCACAAAAGGAGGCCGGCCGCGGAATCATTGCCACCCTCCTGGTCCAGAACGGAAGCCTCCGCCAAGGCGACATCTTCGAGGCGGGCAAGACCTGGGGGCGTGTACGGTCGATGAATGACGATGCCGGCCAGAGGATCCAGGAAGTCGGACCGGCGACACCGGTAGAGGTAACCGGCTTCAGCGACGTACCCGAGGCAGGCGACCTCTTTCAGGTCGTCGAGGAGGAAGCCAAGGCACGTTCCATCGCCGAGTTTCGGCAGTTGGAAGAGCGCAAACGAGCACTTGCACCAGCGATGGGAAAGGCCACGCTGGAACAACTCTTCGATCGTATCCAGCAGGGAGAGCTCAAAGAGCTCGCCGTCGTGCTGAAGGCCGATGTCCAGGGCTCTGTGGAGGTCCTGACCGAGACGCTGCGCAAGCTGTCGACGGAGCAGGTCAAGATCGACATCATCCACTCGGGAGTCGGCGCCATTACGACCAACGACGTGATTCTGGCTTCGGCATCGAACGCCGTGGTGGTCGGATTCAACGTGCGTCCCGAGCGCAAAGCGAGCGACCTCGCCGACAAGGAAGAGGTCGATATCCGGCTCCACACCGTCATCTACGAGCTCACCGACGAGTTGAGACGGGCGATGACAGGTCTGCTGGAGCCCACGTTCAGAGAGGTCACCAGAGGCCGCGCCGAGGTACGGGACACCTTTAGCCTGCCAAAGCTCGGTGTGGTGGCCGGTTGTCATGTTGTAGAAGGCGTCATCCCCCGCAACGCCGGGGCCAGACTGCTGCGGGACAACATCGTGATCTACGAAGGCAAGATCGCCTCATTGAGGCGTTTCAAGGAAGACGTCTCGGAGGTTCGTGCAGGCTTCGACTGCGGGATCCGGCTGGACAAGTATCAGGACGTCAAGCCGGGTGACAATATCGAGGCATTCGTTCAGGAAGAAGTAGCCCCTAGCCTTTAGTCGGTACCTGGATCACAACCGGCACACTAAACGGTGCGGGCGCGATCCAGGCGAATCCGACGCGGCCTTTCTTGTCGCCCTGGAGCCGCATCTGTTGCTCAGCGGCGGATAGCTATCGCCAAAGCCATGATCGTTGCTGTATCAGTGTTCGAGCTTCATATCCCGGCCGGTCGCAGCCTCAAGGACAAGCGACGTGTCGTCAAAGCGCTAAAGGAACGTATCCATCACCGATACCGAGTCTCCATTGCCGAAACCGACCATCATGACCTCCATCAACGGGCGGAGATTGCGATTGCAGCGGTACACGGCTCGCGCGGCGAGATGGAGCGTTTGATGAACAGCATTCATACGATGATCGAAGAAGTTCCGGAGGCCATGCTCATCTCCTGGGACCCTCAATACCTGGAGAGCGCCTGATGACGCGGCGAACCGCCCGGGTCGAAGACCTCCTGCGCACCGAGATATCTCGGCTCATACTGCGCGAAGTGAATGATCCCCGCGTGCGGCTGGCTTCGGTGTCCGAGGTCAACGTCAGCCCCGACTTGAAGCAGGCGACAGTGAGGGTATCGGCGCTGGGCGAGGACGAAGAGCGGCAGCATACTCTCGAAGCTCTGCAGCATGCGAGCGGCTTCATCCGCTCTCGCCTGGCCAAGAGCCTCAAAAGGATGCGATCGATTCCCCAACTCAGCTTCGAGCTCGACCGGCGAGCCGAGCACAGTCAGCACATCAGTGATCTGTTGGAGACAATCCATGACCAAGACAAAAGCGCCTGAAGACCTGCTGAAAAAACTCCGCACTGGTCATCGATTTCTGGTGACCAGCCATATCAACCCGGATGGCGATGCCGTGGGCTCATCTTTGGGTCTGGCCCGTGTCCTCAAGCGGATTGGCAAGGGAGGCGTGGTCTGGAGTCGGGATGCGACACCAAAGATATACGGCAAGCTCGCGGGCAGCGAACGCATCCACGTGGGCGAAGAGCCCCCCAACGGCTTCCCGCAAGCCTTCGACGCAGCCATCGTGCTCGAATGCCCGACTCTCGACCGGACCGGTCTCGAGGGCTCGCTCAAAGAGTTGCCGATAATCAACATCGATCACCACCTGGGCAACGAGCAGTACGGTAAGGTGAACTGGGTCGATACCGGCGCGCCATCGCTGGGCTCGATGATCTATCGATTGGCCGAGGGCCTGATGGTCGACCTGGACCCCGACACGGCGACATGTCTCTATCTGACCCTGGTCACCGACACCGGCGGGTTCCGGTTTGCCAACTCGACGCCACAGGCCTTCGAGGCCGCCGCCGCACTCGTCACTGAGGGGGCAAGGCCCGACCTTGTGGCCCAGTGGATCTACGAGAGCCGACCCGAGTCCGCGGTCAGACTCCTGGGCGAGATGCTGCAGAGCCTCGAGCTCCATGCCCACGGCCGGTTGGCCACGGCCGTGCTGTCGCACGAGATGCTGGAGAAGGCCGGAGCGTCCAACGCCGACACGGAAGGGCTGATCGACTACCCGAGATCGATCGCCGGTGTCGATGCGGTGGCTCTCTTGCGCCAGGTCGAGGACGGAAAGTTCAAGGTCTCACTGCGGAGTCGTGGAGATATCGATGTCGAGAAGGTGGCCAGGAAGCGCGGCGGCGGTGGACACAAGAACGCTGCCGGTTTCCTGATCGAAGGTAAGTCGAAAGCCGCCCTCAAGGAGGTCGTTGCCGCTTTGGAGGCAATCCTCGAGTAGTCTCATGCACCACGGCATCCTTCTTATCGACAAGCAGCCGAGTTGCACCTCCCACGACGTGGTGCAAGACGCTCGGCGTGCCATCGGACAGCGCAAGGTTGGTCATTGCGGCACGCTCGACCCCACCGCAACCGGTCTGCTGGTGTTGACGTTGGGCAAGGCGACACGACTCACTCGATTCTTCATTCGCGCCCCAAAGGTCTACGAGGGACGAATCGCCTTTGGCGCCGCCACGGACACCTACGACAGCTCCGGTGAGGTAATCTCGAGCTCCTCGACCTCCGGTCTCGACTCGGCCCCGGTCGAAGAGACCATGCGGACCTTTGTGGGAACCTACGAGCAGGCCGCACCCCCCTACAG
>CALILB010000166.1 GCA_938016625.1 uncultured bacterium
GGTGATCAGCAGCGCCAGGGCCAGGACGATCCAGGGCCACCGCATAGAGGCGCGGATCAAACGTGCGCTTCCCAGCCCGTGCAGAAAGAGCGTCGGACCCCGGTCGCGCCGCTGCTCGTGATGGTCTTCGCTCCAGGCCAGCATCGCCGGCAACAGCACCAGTACCGCCGCCATGCAACAGAGAATTCCCACTCCGGTGAGGTATCCCATCTGGTAGAGACCGGTGAAATCGGTGACACCAAAGGAGAAGAAGGTGGCGGCGCTGGTCACCCCACCGACGACCACCGCTCGACCCGAGGAGCCGCTCATTCGTGCGAGGGCCTCCGACAGCCGGACACCGGCCTGCCGCTCCTCCACGTAACGCCCATAGGAGACGATGACGAAGTCGATGCCCAGACCGATGAGCAGAGCGGCCACCCCACTGGTGGCGGCACTCAACCCACCATAGAGCAGGGCCGAGAGACCAAAGGTCATGGCCAGACCGAAGCTGAGCGGGACAAAGGCGTAGATCAGGAGACCAAAGCGGCGGAAGGCGAACAGAAACAGGGTGAGCACCCCGATCATGGAGGTGAGAATGTTGGTGATCGCGTCCCTCCGGATGATGCTGTCGTCGCCGAGGGCAACCACGTATCGTCCCCCGAGGACCACTTCGGGTGGAGCGCCAGCGGCCGGCCCCGTGAAATCCCCCCACTCCCCCCGCACGGCATCGATCTCCCCTTCGACGACCTCGACGAGCTGCTTGGCAAAATCGACGTTCTGCGCCGCCTCGGTGGGCTTGGCCAGGATGAGCAACATCTGCCGATCGCGAGACAGGAAATACCCGCTTGCCCAATCCAGCGACAGCCCGGCTCGGGTGCTGGTCAAGCGGCCGAGAAAGACCTCCGATACCCCCAGCGGGTCGAGCATCATCAACTTCTTGATGGCAATCGCCTGTGGGGTGGAGACCAGCCGTCGCAGCTCGCGGGCCCGGTCGCGCAGCGCCTGGTCGTCGAGCCTTGTAGTGAGCTCTCGTCTTCCCTCTGCATCGAGAAACAGCAGGGCCGAGGGCAAAAAGCTCTCCAACAACTCGCTCATCCCGCCGATCTTGTAGTCGACCTGAGAGAACAAGGGGCTCGCTTCGAGCCGCTCACCCAGGCGGTCGACAAAGACCTCATAGGGGGCGAGCGCGACATCCGGGGGAACCCGGACAACCACGAGCAGCACATCGGCGCTGCCGAACTCTTCCAGCGTCTGCCGGAAATTCACCACTGCCGGCTCTTTCTGCGGCAGCAGATTCAGAACGTCGGTCTCGAAGCGGAGCTGCGTGGCCAGCCAGATCGCGACGAGAAAGAGCGCCGCTGTGGCCAAAAAGATCGATCGGTAGTGATGTCGGGCCCAGATCGCCAGCGACTGGAGTACGGGTCGTGTGGAGATGGAGGTCATTCAGGTGGAGACGACTCGCTGCTCCCCGCGGCTCCTCGCAGGATCAGCGGTGTGTAGCGGACGAGATATTCCACTCCTGAATAGACGCTGGCCAGCATGGCGAGCCACAAAAAGACCGGGGCAAGGTGCTCGAACTCTCCCAGCTGCTGGTTGAGAATCAGCAGCGAGATGGCGATGATCTGCAAGCCCGTCTTGAGCTTGGCCGAGGGTATCGCCGCCAGGACGACATTCTCGGCAGCGGCCATACTGCGCAGCGACGAGACGGCGAACTCCCTGGCGATGATCACCACCACCATCCAGGCGGGGGCGAGGCCCAGCTCCACCAGGGAGATAAAGGCGGCCGAGGTCAGCAGCTTGTCGGCCGCCGGGTCGAGCAGCTTGCCCAGTTGAGTTACCTGCTTCTTGCGTCTGGCGATAAATCCGTCCAGAAAGTCGGTCAGCGCGGCCAGCAGAAACACCCCGAGGCCGACCCACTCCTTGCCCTCGAACTTGGTCAGCAACACCACGACCAGCAGCGGCACCATCAGGATACGGAAGACCGAGAGCAGGTTGGGCAGATTCAGATTGGCGCGGTGGATGGAAATCGGGATACCTCCCCTGAGATCGTGTTCGAGCCCGTTGATGTCAATCGGTCGCCGGCGGTGTCGTGGTCATCACCAACTGACCACTCGCATCGCGCGTGAGGTAGGTCTTTCGACCCAGCCGCACCTGCCGCGAGCCGTCGAGCGAATAGCCGGGCTCGTCCAGATAGATCCGCAACACCCTCTCAACGTAAGCCATCGTCTCCGGATATGGCGGTATTCCCCCAAACTGTCTCACCGCCGTCGGACCTGCATTGTATCCGGCGAGAGCCAGCTCGAGCTCGCCACCGAACTCGTCCAGCAACCAGCGCAGATAGAGAGTCCCCGCCCCGATGTTCTCGTCGGGACTGTAGGGGTCGACCACCGCATATCTGTCCGCCGTATCCGGCATCAGTTGCATCAAGCCCATCGCTCCCTTGTGTGAAAGGGCTTGGGGCCTGAATCCCGACTCGACCTCGACCACCGCCCGCACCAATCTCGGCTCGAGACGGGCGCGCTCGGAGTGGATCTCGATCAGCTCATCGATCTCGGCCGACGGGCGAGGAGATGTACGGGTGTTGGTTACAGCCGGACGGCGCGGCGGGTCGTTGTAGAGCATCCTGGAGCCGTCCTCGAGAATCTTCGTCTTGATCTGCGCGCCGCTCGCCGTGGCGCAGAGGAAGATCGCGATCCAGAAGCGTCCCGACCTCATCGTAGCTGCTACTTCGCTTCCGGGGAGGAGGCCGCCACCGCCTCTTCCACCAGGCCCGGTACGGCGGCCAGGGCCGCGGACAGCTTGTCTGGAGCCTTGCCGCCCGCTTGCGCGAAGTCGGCCCGCCCGCCTCCACTGCCATCGACCAGGACCGCCACCTTCTGCGCCAGTTGCCCGGCGTGCAGACGGTCCTGGAGATCGGCGGTAATAGCCGCAACCAGATTGACCTTCTCTCCCTGCCGACTGCCCAGAACCACGACCCCTGAGCCCAACTTGTGCCGCAGCACGTCGGCCATGTTGCGAATCTCCCGCGCCGGCGCCGGTGGCACCTCGCGGGCCATCACCTTGACACCCCCCACCTCCACCTCTTCGCCGGCCGTGGTTCCCGAGACCACCTGCAGACGGAGCTTTTCCAGCTGCTGTTCCAGCTCACGGGTCTTGCCCCGCCAGCCATTGATCTCGGCGGCAGCCCGCTCGGGTGTGACACCGAGCTCGGAGGCGATGTCGTCGAGCAGCGCACCCCGCTGCCGAACATGATCCTGGGCCGCCTCTCCGGTCAGAGCCTCGATTCGCCTCACACCCGAAGCCACGCCCCGTTCCATGGTGATGAGAAACAGGCCGATCTCACCCGTGTTGCCGACATGGCAGCCGCCACACAACTCGAGACTGCGCAACTCCCGGCTTCCCTTCTCTTCCTCGGGGAGCGTCAAGTCGGGAACCTCCACGGTCCTCACACGATCACCGTACTTCTCGCCAAACAGGGCCATGGCCCCGGCATCCACCGCCTCCTGAAAAGGCCGATCCGGAGTGATGGTGGTCGCTCGCGCCAGGAGTATCCAGCGGTTGACCAGATCCTCGATCTGCCGGATCTCACCGGCGGTCAGGGGGTGACCGTAGGTGAAGTCGAAACGGAGGCGGTCGGGCGCCACCAGCGAGCCGGCCTGACGGACACCCTCGCCCAGAACGTGCCGCAGGGCCAGGTGCAACAGGTGGGTCGCGGTGTGATGGCGTTGGGTCGGTCGGCGCCAGCTCTCCCCCACCTCGGTCCGCACAGCGCTCCCGCGGACCAGATCACCTCGGTCCACGCGCACAGAGTGAAAAGTGGTCTGGGCGGTGTCCTTGCGGGTGTCGATCACCTCGGCGCTGCCGCCATCCCAGATCAGCCGCCCGCGGTCGCCCAATTGGCCACCGGCGTCGGCATAAAAAGTCGTGCGGTCGAGAACGACAACACCCTCCTCGCCCGCGGCGAGGGTCTCGGTCGATCGAAAACCACCCTCCTCGAGCCGTGCCAGTGCCAACAGGCGGGCGGGTTCGAGCGAGAGCTGATCGTAGCCCTCGAAGAGGGTCGGCGACAGCTCCAGGTCGTCCTGACGCAGCGCGTCGCGCACCGCTCCCAGTCTCTCCGTGGTCTCGCCGGTGGCCTCCCGCGAACGGTTTCGCTGCTCTTCGAGCGCCGTCTCGAATCCCCGCTCGTCGATCTCGAAGCGCTCCTCTTCGGCGATCTCGCGAATCATCTCCAACGGCAGGCCAAAGGTGTCGTAGAAGCGGAAGACCGCATTGCCGTCGAGGATGTGCTCACCCGAGCGGCGTCTCTTGTCGATGGCCTCCTGGACCTGTGACGAGGCGATGGCGACAGTCGAGAGGAACTTCTCCTCCTCGGCCAGGACCGTCTTCTCCGAGGCCTTCTGGGCGCCGGCCAACTCCGCATACTGTCGACCCATCACCTCGGTGACGACCGGCAGCAG
>CALILB010000167.1 GCA_938016625.1 uncultured bacterium
GATCATCGGCGGCCCGGTCGCAGGTGTCACCGCGGTGCGTTGCTCGCGCATGCTGCGCACGATTGCCCAGGCGGCGAGGAGGACGACCAGACCAATTGAGACCGCGGCGATGACACCCTTCCACGAGCGTTGGCGGTCGACTATCGCTGTCGTCGGTATCGTGGCGGTGGGCTCGTCTTCCGAGGAGACCTCGCGCTGGAGCTCTTCGAGCTCGTTGCGGAGACCCTTGACCAAGAGGAATCGGCGATCCGGATCCTTGTGCAGGCAGCGCCGGATGATCCGGCCGAAGTGCCTCGGGATGCCCGGCTTGAGTCTCTCGGCATCTTGGGGCTCGTCGCGCAGGATGGAGGAGATGAGAGTGGCCGAGACCTCCCCTTTGAACGGGCGCTCGCCGGTAGCCATCTCGTAGAGGATGATGCCCAGCGAGAAGATGTCCGAGCGGGCATCGACATCGCGCCCTGTGATCTGCTCGGGAGACATGTAGGGCAGGGTGCCCTGGACCTGCCCCGCGACCGTCAGCGTCTCGGTTGGTAGCTCCGAGTCGTCGGTGGCCTCGGCATCCCGGTTCAATTTGGCGATCCCGAAGTCGAGTACTTTGACTCGACCCTCGTTGGTGATCACGATGTTGCCGGGCTTCAGATCGCGGTGGACGATTCCCTTCTCATGCGCGGCGACCAGGGCATCGGCGAGAGGGATACCGATCTCCAAGACCCGGTCGAGGGGGAGACCCTCTCGGGTGATGAGATCGTCGAGAGTCTTGCCCTCCACCAGTTGCATGGTGAGAAAGTGGGTGCCGTCGGCCTCCTCGACCGAGTGGATGGTGACGATATTGGGGTGGTCGAGGGCGGCCAGCGCCATGGCCTCGCGCTTGAAACGCTTGAGTCGCTCCTCCGAGCAGCAGAGGTCGGGCGGTACCAGTTTGATCGCCACCTGGCGTTGGAGCGTTGTGTCTTCGGCCCGGTACACCACCCCCATCCCGCCTTCGCCGAGCTTGTCGAGAATCCTGTAGTGGCCGAGAGTCTGGCCGATCAAGAGTCGGTACGCCTCCAGTTAGTTGGCACGAGAGCTGTCGGCCATTCTACAGGGAGGGCGGGATGACAGTGGAAAGTGACGCAGTGGCGCAGTGACGCAGTGAGGAGTGGGGAGCTGGATCAGGTGGCGAGGCCGTTGATGTCGCGGTTCTCGAGCAGGGGCTGGGGGTAGCCGTGGAGCGCTACCTTGATCATTGCCACCCCCACCTTCTCGGTGGTGGTCACAAAGCTCGGGAAGAGAGTTTTGAGGGCGGGGTAGAGGGGGCGACCAAAGGTGTAGAAGGTCTGATAGAGCTTGGTCTTGGACCGGATCCCCTTCATGGGCTGGATATAGCCTGGCCGGAACATGTAGGCGGCCTTGAATGGCAGTTGCAGCAGGTGGTTCTCGGTCTTGCCTTTGACCCGTGCCCACATCATCCGGCCGCTCTCCGAGCTGTCGGTGCCGGCCCCCGAGACATAGCAGAAGGTCATGCTCGGATTGAGTCTCACCAAGGTCTCTGCTGCAGAAAGGGTGAGCTCGTAGGTCAGGCGGTGATACTGCTCCTCGCTCATTCCCGCTGCCGAGACACCGAGACAGAAGAAACAGGCTTCGTAGCCGGTCAACTCGCTTTCGATAGCCGAGTAGTCGAAGAAGTCCTGGTGGAGCAACTCCAGGAGTTTCGGATGGTCGATCCCACAAGAACTGCGCCCGACAGCCAGTATGGCCGACACCTCGGGGTGGTCGAGACACTCCAGCAGCACCCCCTGCCCAACCATCCCGGTGGCCCCAAATATGATGACTTTCACAATGTGTCCTCCAGGAGATCAGTATCTCCCATGCAGCCATCAATGCGCTATCAGTGAAGCGCGCCACTCAGCTCAGCGCGGGGTCCGGGGTATCATCAAGCTCCAATGAATGATTCGGCGCCCTCTATGAGACCACCTGAAGACGACGTCCTGCTTCGCGACATGCTCACTTTTTCCCGGCGTGCAGTCGCCGCAGCAGCCGATAGGAACAGATCCGAGCTGGATTCGGACGTGGTGCTGGCGGCTGCCTTGGAGCGGTTCATAGAAGTCGTCGGAGAGGCGGCGAGCAAGGTGTCGGCATCCACCAAAGAAGGAGCTTCCGACATTCCTTGGCAAAATGTCATCGACCTGCGGAATGAGCTTTTCTACGGCGATACTTCGGTGGACAACGACATCGTCTGGAACGTTGCCTCGAACGACCTGCGCGAGATGATCTCTACCCTCGAGGCAATGCTCGCGGACTAAGCCTCGGTCTGCGCCCTACCTGTCTAGCGTTGTTGGTGATGGTCCTCGAAAGCGAGGATCTATCCGCCCGGATTGTAGGGCCAGAAGACCGGGATAAGCAGCATGCAGAAGATGAACACCACGATGGTCAGCGGCAGGCCGACCTTGAAGAAGTCGAAAAATTTGTAGCGGCCGGGGCCATAGACCAGGATGCAGGCGGGCTCGAGCGGCGTGAGAAACGAGCAGGAGGCGGCAAAGGTGACCGACATCACCAGCGATCGGGGATCGATACCCAGCGTCCGGGAAGCCTCGATCGCCACCGGCAGGACGATGAGAGCCGCGGCCTGATTCGACATCGGCTGAGTTAGGAAAGCGGTCAGCACAAAGAAGGCCGCCAGCACCGCGGTGTTGCCCAGCGGGCTCACGTGCTCGACCACCAGGTCGGCAAGAAAGGTCGAAGTGCCGGTCTCCTTCATCGCCACGCCAAAAGCCATCATCGAGCCGATGAGGACCAGCAGCCGCCAGTCGATGGCGCGGTAACCCTCCTCGGGTTGCAGGCACCGGGTGAGGAGCAGCGCCACGATACCGCCCAGAAAGGCGATCGACATGGGGAGCAGGCCGGTCGCCGCTACGACAATGGAGACGCCAAAGATGGCCAGGGCGATGCGGCCCTTTGAGGTGCGGGGATGGTGGCGCGACACATCCTCCAGATTGAGGAGTTCGCGGGGCTCGAGGCGCTCGATGTCCTCTACCGAGCCCTGGAGAAGCAGCACGTCACCGGCCTTGATTCGCTGCCGCGCCAGCCGTCGACGGTAATCCCGCTTGCGCCCCGGCGAGTGGATCGCCAGCACGGTCATCCCCGTCGATTGGCGGAAGTTGGCGCCGCCGGCCGACTTGCCGACCCAGATCGAGTCGGGCATCGCCATGACCTCGACCATGCGCACCTCTTCGGACTCGAGATCCGGGTCGCGGGCTTCGAATTTGGTGTGGATGTCGATTCCCATCACATCCTTGACCGAAAGGATGTCCTCGGCCAAGCCTTCCACCAGCAGCACATCCTCTTCCTTGAGCACCGTGTTGGCACGGGGGTGCAGATCGCGGGTGCCGTCGCGCCGAATCCCGAGGACGGCGAGATCGAGGGTCTCACCGAGCTTGCTCTCGGCCAGCGTCTTGCCGGCGAGCTTGGAACCGGTAGAGATCACCATCTCGGAGAGGTATTTCCGCAGGCCATAGGTCTCGATCCGATCCCCCTTGAAGCGGTCGGGGATAAAACGGGGGGCAAGAAAAAGGAGATAGACCAGACCGACGACCGTCATGCCGATGCCGACCGGGGCGAGCTCGAAGAAGCCGATCTTCTCCAGACCGTAGCGGGGGAGCTCGCCCGAGATGACCAGGTTGGTGGAGGTGGCGATAACGGTGATGCTCCCGGCCAGGATCGAGGCATAAGCCAGTGGCATCAGCACCTTGGCCACCGACACGCCGGCCCGTTTGGCGCTGCCCATGGTCAGCGGCAGGAGCACGGCGGTGGTGATGGTGTTGGAGATAAAGGCGCTCATGGCGGTCGCGGAGGTGATCAGCATACGGGTCATTGCCTTTGGGCGATCGCTGCCAAAGGCCGCCAGCTTCAGCCCGATCCGCTCCACCACCCCGGTCTCGGTGACGCCGGCCGTCAACACGAACAGCCCGATCAAGACGATGATGGTC
>CALILB010000168.1 GCA_938016625.1 uncultured bacterium
CGCTCCTTTTTGGTCAACAGGGCAAAGCCGGTGACGTTGTCCCCGTCTGCAAAGCTGGCTATGGGCTCGTTGGCTTTCGTGGTCGGCATTCTTGACTGCGTCCTCTTGGGCGTCGAGGTCGTATGATCGGTTGAGCGGACAGTCCGTAGAGGATACCGTGGAACAGGCGAAAGTGGCAGCGGGATTGCAGAAGAGAATCGATATGCGCAAACGACACCTTTTCGGATGGGGGCTGGCGCTCGCTCTGACGGTCTCCGCGACAGCGATTGCAGCCGTGAGAGATGACATCGCCAAGTGGCCCGAGAGCCAGAGGAGCTTTGTCCAGGACGGGACCGTTCTGCTCCTCGGTCAGAGTGAGAAGAAGGAGCTGCTGGGGGCCACGTCGGCCGAGCGGGACCGCTTGATCGAAGAGTTTCTCGGTCAGGACCCGTTTCCGGATACCCCGGAGAACGAGCTGCACCAGGCGATCGAGCGTCGTCAACAGTTGGTGCACGAAGAGTTTCTCACCCTGCTCGACGATCGGGCAAAGGTGCTCTTCCTGCGTGGGTCGCCGTTGGCACGGAACGAGGTGGAATGTGGGATGGCCTTCAAACCGATCGAGATCTGGACCTACGGGACCGAGGGCGCGTTGTCCTACCTGCTTTTCTACCGGCCGGCAAAAGACAGACCCTGGCGTCTCTGGATGCCGCTGGAGACCAAGCGAGTCCTTTTTATTCCAGAGATGCAGTACTGGATGGAGCAGTGGGAGGAGCTGCGGGGGGTGATCAAGGCAAAGCGCATCGATCTCCAGCAGTGCCCGGCTGCCCGGGAGGTCGACGAGGCCACCGGGATTCGGGCCCTGCGTGACTATCGTCGGGACCGACCCACCAACGAGCAGATAGCCCGCTTTCTCCAGGGACCGGCGGATCTCGCGGCTTGGGCCGAGCACGCGAAGGCGACCCCACTCGCGCGGGAGCGGCCCCACCTCCTGGTGGAGGGTCCGGAGATCTTCTTTCCGGATCGGTTGCGGCAGCGTATGGTGACGCGGTTCCTGGTCGCCATTCCGCCCGAGAACCGCCTCGAGCCGAGCACCGATGGTCAAAAGCCGGAGCTGATTCTCTCGATCGACGGGCTTATCGAACAGGAGGGCCAGCTCTTCGACGAGCTCAAGGTCCGGTACAAGATCGAACCGCCAACCGAAGCGGTGCATGTCGCGCTGGCTTTCGATCGGGCGCTCCGCCCCGACCGGGAATTTGTGATCCACCTCCGGGTTCGCGACGAGGTCGGGGGTGGGGAGGCCTATCTGCATCGGGGCTTTACCGTTCCCAAGGAGCCCCAGGAGATCGAGGAGCCGCCGGTTCCCGAGGGCACCGTCATCGCCATGGGTGAGCAGCTCGCGCGCGAGGTCGTCGCCGGCAAGGACGACCTGCTCCTGATCCCGCCGGCCGAAGACGTGGTGGTCGGCCTCTGGCGGGCCGAGGCGCTGGTGACCGGCGAGCGGATTCACAAAGTGGCGTTCTTGGTGGATGGCCAGCGTCAGATGACCAGGAGCGGCCGGCCCTTCTCGGCCGAGCTGAGGCTCGCCCCACACCCGACCGAGCAGCTCATAAGAGCCGAGGGGTACGACCAGAACGGAGAGCTGGTGGCCTCCGACGAGGTGGTTCTCAATCAGCCCAGAGGGGCGTTGCGGGTGCGGATCCTGGAACCCCAACAGGGAGCAGCGGTGTCGGGGCGGATCGTCACGACTGCCGAGGTGGTCGTACCGGAGGAAGCCCGGGTCGAAGAGGTGGAGTTCCTGGTCAACGAGCAGAGCATCGCCAGGCTCGTGCGGCCACCCTGGCAGGCCGAGATCGATGTCCCGGCGGGTGGTGCGATGGCCTTTCTGACCGTCAAGGCGACCCTCGACGACGGCAGCCGGGCGGAGGATGTCCGTTTTCTCAATGCCCCGCAGTATCTGGAAGAGGTCGATGTCAACCTGGTGGAGCTCTACACCACGGTGACCAATCGCTCGGGTGACTTTGTCCGCAACCTCGTGCAGGAGGACTTCGAAGTAAAAGAGGACGGTCGACCCCAGTCGGTCTCGAAGTTCGAGTTGGTGGTCGATCTGCCTCTGACGGTTGGATTCGTCATCGACACTTCCGGCTCGATGGCCGACTCGCTGCCCGAGGCCAAGGAGGCGGCGCTGGGCTTTCTCAATAGCATTCTCACTCCCCGAGACCAGGCGTTCGCCGTTGCCTTTGCCGACAAGCCGGTACTGATCATGCCTCGTACCGACGATGTGACGGCACTGGGGGAAAGTCTCGAGGATCTACGCTCGCTGGGGTATACGACGCTTCATGACGCGATCGCCACCGGGCTCTACTACTTTCGGGGCATCCGGGGGCGGCGGGCGATGATTCTGCTCTCGGATGGTGACGACACCGGCAGTAGCATTCCCTACCGCGACGCGCTCGAATACGCACGGCGCAGTGGTGTGTCGATCTACAGCGTCGGTCTCAACGTGGGCAAGTTGTCGGTTGGGATTCGCCGCAAGCTGACAAGCCTGTCCGAGGAGACCGGCGGGCGGGTATTCTTTATCGGCCAGGCGGAGGAGCTGGTTGGAGTCTACGACGAGATCGAGGAAGAGCTCCGGAGCCAATACCTGTTGGCCTACACTTCGGACAAGCCAAAAACCGACGACGCCTACCGCGAGGTGGAGGTCAAGGTGAAGAAGGGTGGAGTGAAAGCACGTACGATTCGAGGTTACTACCCTTGAGTATCCGAAATTGCCTTGCGATCGCGGTGATCGGATCTCTTTGGATCTCCGGGGTGACGGCCCCTGGGTGGGCCGCCGATGACGGTTTTCATCATCTCCATTCCGACCGGGTCGACGGCGTCCATCGAGACGTGCCCGTGGATATGGCCCCCTTCAGTGGCGGTGGTATCAGCGTGGAGCTCACCTCTCCGACCAACGAGCTGGAGATTCACGAGCATATGGTGAAATTGCGCCCGGCCGCCGACGGCACCCACGAGGTCGTCGCCCGGGTCCGTTTCTCGGGCAGCGCCAAACTGGTGGCCGTCCTCACGCTGGCCGGTCTGCCGGGGAGCCTGGAGGACGACATCATCCTTCCCGAGCAGGAGAAGGAGATCCTGGCGCGGGTCGAGCTGGCTCAGAGCGAGGAGGGCATTCTCGTCACCCCGGTGGAGAATCCCAGCGAGGTCGAGATCGCGATCCATAGCGAGCTTGCCGGCCGCATCGTCACTCTGTGCGAGGGTTTCTCCCTGGTCCCGGGGACCGGACTGGCGTGCGACGGGCTCGAGGGTGCTTTCTCGACCGTACGGTTGCCGATTCCCCCACCGGGCGACACCTATCTGATCGAGTACGCGGCCCTGAACAGCGACGAGCGGCGTCAGATGGACGCCTACATCGAGGCTCAGAACTGATCTCAGTGAAGCTGGGCTTGGACCGCGGCAAGCGGCTCAGGCATCGAGCAGACCCTGCTGGGCGGCGGCGTCGACGATCGCCTGATTCTCTTCGTTCTGGTAGACAAACTGGTGACGCTGGTCGGGTTGGAGATGGGAGGCCTTGCGGAGTAGCTCGCGATAGGCGCGCTCCAGGTAGCTCACTGGGTCACCGACGTTGTGGCCTCTTTTGTTGAGCCAATCGAGACCGAGATAGAGACGATAATCCAGCTGCTCGGAGCGGTCGGTCTGGTCGAAATTGGCCACCAGCTCGCGCAGACCGATCGCCTGTCTGCGAATACCTTCGTCGTTCTTCTCCAGCAGCGCCATTTCCAGCAGCCAGGCTCGATCGAAGCCGGAGGCAAGGTGGTTGCCCTGCTCTTTGTGCTTCTCCAGGGCCACACGCAAGTGAGCTTCGGCCTCCTCGTACTGACGTTGGGCGAGACAGATCCGCCCGAGGAGCTGCTCGGCATTGGCCAGATGGGGTTCGAGCGACAGCAGGGTGAGCTGAAAGTGGGCTTTGCGTGCGTCCTCCAGGGCGGCGCCCGGTTGACCGAGTAGAAGGAAATTCTCCGCCACCTCGAGGCGAGCGATGGCCTCGCCGGCCACGTCGTCCTTGCCGGCGCGGATGCGTAGGGCCGCACGGATCGGATGCGTAGCCGAGGCGTAGTCGCCGAGTCGGGTGTAGGCGCTGGCCAGGCCCCTGAGCGTGTAACTCACATCGGCTTTCTTGCCGTGCTCCACCAGAATCTCGTGGGCTTCCTGGAAGGCGGCGAGCGCCTGTGGGTAGTTGCCCATCGCCACGCTGACGGCGCCGAGGGCCGACAGCGAGCTGCCGATCGGGCGGAGAAGGTTCTGCTCGCGGCGTTTCTTCAGGCCTCTCCGATGATAATCGAGCGCCTCCTCGAGTCGCTTCTCGTGAAAAGCGATATTTCCCAGAAAGTAGTCGCAAGTCGCCTCCAGGGCCACCGACCCCTGCTGCTCTAGCGCCTTGCCGAGATTGGTGAACAGCTCGGTTGCCTCGTCATATCTCTGTTCACGCATAAAGAGCCGCCCGAGCTGGATCAGCAGCAGTGCCTGTCGGCGGGGGTCGGTGTCCCGGGCCAGCTTCAGAGCACTCTGCATGGTGGCCTCGGCCTCGCGGAACCGCCCCGCCTCTTTGTCCAGCTCGGCCTTTGTCCCGGCAAGCGCCAGCATCCGGCTGGGCTGGTCGGTGGCCAGCTCGAGACCACGGGCCAGATCTTCGGCGTGGTTCTGGACCTGGCCCAGACGACGGGCGATGGGAAGGATCCGCCACAACAACTCCAACTCGATCTCCGGATCGCCTTCTCTCTTGCGGTGCTCCCGCATCTCCTTGGTCAGGGCCGCCAGCAGCTCTCTTCGTGGTATCTGGGCGACAAAGGAGGATTCGGTGACCTTCAAAAGGGAGTGGACCGCGAGCGGAGTCCCCTCCAGCAGGCGATAGGTCTCCCAGTTGGCTTCGCCGTTCTCACTGCAGTCGACAAGACTCTCGCCCACGGCCTGACGGGTGATCTCGCCGGACTCGGGCGCGATCGCGTAGGAGAGGGCGAGAGAATTAGCTGGACAGGAGATGGTGACTCCCGGTCCCCATGGAGTTTCGGTGTTTTGCAGGAGTCCCGATTCGAGACCGGCCACTTCCCAGTCGAGAGTGGACCACGAAGACAGAGCAGAGGCGGCGGCACCCACGGGGGCAGCCGGTGCCCCGTTCTCGAGGTGGGACAGGATATAGAAGGGTATGGGTCCACCGAGGCGGCTGGCCTCTGCCTGTAGGTGGCAGACGAGACGCAGAGACGGACTGTAGTCCGCCTCCTCGTCGCCACTGAAGAAGAAGCTGCCGTAGATTCGGCGCATGCTCTTCTCGCGGATCAGCGCCACCATTCCCTCCTCCAGCGCAAACGGATTGCCCTCGGTTGCCTCGAGGAGGCGGCTCTGGACCGAGATGGGAAGCGAGAGGCCGGCAAAGAGCTGTGACGCGCACTCCGCCATCTCCCGCTCCTCGAAGAGCCCGACCTCGAGGGTTGGCAGCTCTTCGAGGTCGGCGGGCAGCATGACTCCGCCGCGCCCCACGAGGATCAGTCGAAAAGTCTCTCCAAGGCGAGGGGATTCGAGAATTCGGGAGAGAAATTCCAGATCACCCTCGTCTATCTGCTCGAGATCGTCACAAATCACCGATACCGGCTCGCCGGTGGTGGAGATGAGCCGGTCTAAAGCCACCAGCACCCACTGGGCGAGCTCCGCCTCTTCCGGCCGCTTGTCCGATCCCATGTGAATCTTCAGCCGCTTTCGTAGCTCTTCCCTCTGCTCCCGATCCTGGATCCGTGGCTGCAGATCGGCATCCGCCGAGCGGGATTGGGGGCTGAGCAGCTGTTGCGCGACCTGGAGACCGAGCGGTAGATCCCGCCGTCTTGGTGACTGGACCCTCAACCAGAGAATCGGGGCACCGGAGCGCTTGACGGCGTCCCACACGAGTCGTGTCTTGCCGCAACCGACAGGACCCCGAATGCGCATCGCTGCATTCCCCAGCAGGTCTTGCATGGCCTCGAGAAGCCGGGGGCGGTTGATTCGCTTGAGCTGTCTACCGAGCAACTCGGGGTTTCGCCACGGTGTGGTGCTGGCGATGGCCGGTCCCACCTTGATCAATGGAAATGCCCTTCCCGAGGGACCTTGAAAGGGGGGCTGAGAGATGATCTGGCAGGGATGTTCCAGCTGATGTGCCGCCCAGCCGGTCAGATAGACGGCGTGACTCTCGAGCGGCGGAGGGGCCTGCTGGATGTCTTCACCAAACGGATCCGATTTGAGCTCGGCCTGCTGGTCTCTGATCGTCACCTCACCCGGTGCGATCAGCATGCCGAGGGATGGTGGATCTCGACGCAGCTCGTCTCCCTTGGACAAAACCACCGGGAGCCGGCGACAGATATGGACCGCGGTGTCGAAAGGAGCCGGGTCTTTTGCCTCGGGAAGGACGGCAAACGTGGTCGGGGCAAGGGGATAGATGCCGCCGGTCTCGAGCAGAACCCGCTCGATCTTCTCCCGAACCTCCTCCGCACGGGATTTCGAGTCGTCGGGCCAGAGATATACGACGGCCGCCGGTGACCGGATATGGAGTCTGCGGGTGAGGTTCTGGGGTGGCTGATCCATCTAGGGCGGCTCTGGCTTTGCCGTCAATCTTAACTCGCATTGCCCCCCGGTTCCTGTGGAGGGTTTCTCGGTCCGGCCCTTGCCAAACGGCCTTTGGTATACTGATTTTTTGCCTGTCCGACTAGATCACCAAGAAAGTGCCGGTGGCCGCGATTTTTGGCTCGGCCGCCTGAATTAGCGGGGAGACGACTCCGAGATGACACCCAGACGCCTGATGAACAGCCTGTTTTACTTCACCATCGAAGACGAGAGTATGCTCGCCGAAGCCTTTGCGCAGCTCGATCAGGACGTCTTCGCCATCACCTACAAAGTCGCCGGCACGGATGATGTGTTCGTGACCACGGCCGAGACCCGGGAGGCCATGGACCGGCACGATGTGCCCTACAACCTGCTGGCGGAGGAGGATGCCGCCAAGGTGGCCGTGTACCATACGCCGCTGTCGCGTGAGGAGCTCGGCGACTACGAGGACTCCATAAAGGCGCTTGCCCTGGCCTTTCGGGCGATCGCTGCGGCCTGTGTCGGCATCAATGGCGAGACCGATCTCGGATTCGACCTCAGCACCGATGGAACAAAGCGGTACACCTACTTCACCGCACCGGCAGGTCACACCTTTATCTGGCGCCTCTTCCACGACCGCGAGGAAGCCGAAGCCTTCCTGAGCAAGCTGACGCTGGGTGAGAAAGAGGCCGTGGAATGGGCGCGGGCCATACCGCTCGCCTCCTCCGACGAGCTGACCTCCTAC
>CALILB010000169.1 GCA_938016625.1 uncultured bacterium
TAGAGCATTCGGATCAGCACACAGGCCACCAGATTGCCGGCCCTTGCCTGGGGCAGCAGGGCGCCAGGCTCGTGCTCACCCAGGGCGCGGGAGCCGATGACCAGGTCGGCTCGGGCCTCGAGGATCGGAGCCACCACCCGGAGGAGCTCGTCGGGATGATCGGAATAATCGCCGTCCAGAAAGACCACGATGCCGGGCGGCTCGTGGTGGCGGAGATGGTCGAGACCGGCCAGACAGGCGCTGCCGTAGCCGGGTGTCTGCTCGAAAACGACCGTGGCTCCGCCTGCGTCGGCGACGGCAGCGGTCCGGTCGGTGGAGTTGTTGTCGACCACCACGATGCGCCGGACCGGCGGCCGTGGAATGTCGGTGAGAACCAGCGGCAGGGAGGCCTCCTCGTTGAAGGCCGGGATGACGACGTCGATGCTCTCGGTTTCGATTGGCGTGGCCATGGACTCTCGTGGGGGCGCCGGTAAGTTATCATTGCAGCGCCTCTGGACAGCCTGAACGGGCTCGAACCGAACACCAGAAGGGATAGCAGACCGCGGATGCCGCGAGCGATAAAGAGCGTCAAAGGAACGCGCGACTTCTTGCCACCGGAGACCCGACTCTGGTCGGCGGTCGAGGAGACCGCCCGTCGGGTCTTCGATACCTACGGCTACGAGGAGATTCGCACACCGGTGCTGGAGGAGACCGATCTCTTTGTGCGCAGTGTCGGTGAGTCGACCGACATCGTGGGCAAGGAGATGTACACCTTTCTCGACAAGAAGGGGCGCAGCTTGACGCTGCGGCCGGAGAACACGGCCTCGGTGGTGCGGGCCTTTGTCCAGCACGGACTCGCCAACCAACCGCTGCCTGCCAAGCTGTTCTACATCGGGCCCCAGTTTCGCTACGAGCGGCCGCAAAAGGGCCGCTATCGTCAATTCCATCAGATCGGTGCCGAGCTCATCGGCGATCCGGGTCCGGAGACCGACGCCGAGCTGCTGCTCATGTTGCTCCGCTTTCTCGGAGAGCTGGGCTTCAGGGATCTGCTGGTGCAGCTCAACACCGTCGGTGACGACGAGTCGCGGGCGGCCTACCGGGAAGGGCTGAGATCGTTTCTGGAGCCCCTTCGGCAGCAGCTGGGCGAGGACAGCCGTCGCCGGCTCGACTCCAACCCGTTGCGGATTCTGGACACCAAGAGCCCCGAAGAGCGGGAGCTGCTCAAAGGAGCGCCCGAGCTGGCCGAGTTTCTCAGCGAGGAGAGCCGCGACCACTTCGACGGTCTGCGGCGGGCGCTGGATCGGTTTGGCGTGGCCTACGAGATAGAGCCGAGGTTGGTCAGAGGGCTCGACTACTACACACGCACGGTCTTCGAGATCATCTCCGAGGGTCTTGGCGCCCAGGATGCCATCGTCGGTGGTGGCCGCTACGACGGCCTGGTAGCCGAGCTGGGTGGACCGGAACTGCCCGGGATCGGCTTTGCCATCGGCGAGGATCGACTGATCGAGGTGCTGCCCGAACGGTTCTCCCAGGCGGTCGCCGCCAGCGAGCCGGTGGTGGTCATCCCGGTGGGGGAGGTGCCGGCGGTCGAGGCTCTCGACCTCGCCGAACGACTGCGGGCCGAGGGACTGGCGGTGAGCGCCGAGCTGTCGGGGCGCTCGGTAAAGGCCGCCCTCAAGAAGGCCGACCGCTCGGGGGCGCGGTTGGCGATCCTCATCGGCGAAGAGGAGCTGGGCGAAGGTCTGGTGACGCTGCGCGATCTGAAGGCCGCGGATCAGTCCACCGTTCCACGCGCCGACCTCGTAGCTCGGGTGGAGGAGATTCTATGAAGCGACATGCCGCCGGCACTTTGGGGCCGGCCGAGCTGGGGGAGCGGGTGTTGCTCCAGGGTTGGGTGCAACGGCGCCGGGACCTGGGCGGTCTGGTGTTTATCGATCTGCGGGACCGGAACGGGATAGTCCAGGTCGTGGTGCGGCCGGAAGAGCACCCGGAAGTGGCGGCGGTTATCGACCCGGTGCGCAACGAGTGGGTTGTCGAGCTCGAGGGTGAGGTGGTCGCGCGGGCCGACGGCAACGTCAACCCGGAGATGGCGACCGGTGAGATCGAGGTCAACGCCGACCGGGCCCAGATACTCTCGCCGTCGGAGCCCCTGCCACTGGAGAGTGATGCCGCCGAGGAGACCCGGTTGCGCTATCGCTATCTCGATCTGCGTGGACCGGAGCTCCAACGCAACCTGATGCTGCGCCACCGGGCAACGCTCGAGATTCTCGAGCACTTCGACGAGCATGGCTTTGTACATGTAGAGACTCCCATCCTCACCCGGTCGACCCCGGAAGGAGCGCGCGACTATCTGGTGCCCAGCCGTGTCCAGAAGAGCACCTTCTACGCACTTCCGCAATCGCCACAGCTGTTCAAGCAGATCCTCATGGTGGCCGGGCTCGAACGCTACGTCCAGATCGCCCGTTGTTTCCGCGACGAGGATCTCAGGGCGGAGCGGCAGCCGGAATTCACCCAGGTCGACGTGGAGATGTCGTTCCCCAGCGAGGACGAGCTCTTTGGGCTGATCGAGGGGTTGTTTGCCCGTATCTTTCCGCTGGCCGGTATCGAGCCCGCGGTGCCGTTTCCCCGTCTGCCCTACCGGGAGGCGATGGCGCGTTTTGGCAGCGACCGGCCCGACCTGCGGTTTGGGCTCGAGATCGCCGATCTGACCGCGGTCCTCGGCGACAGCGAGTTCCGCGCCTTCCGCAAGACGGTTGCCGACGGTGGGACGATCCGCGGTATCGGGATACCGGGC
This sequence comes from uncultured bacterium, assembly GCA_938016625.1. Taxonomy (GTDB): domain Bacteria; phylum Acidobacteriota; class Thermoanaerobaculia; order Multivoradales; family JAHEKO01; genus M0029. The sequence continues at coordinate 2,774 of CALILB010000169.1, forward strand.
GCCGCCGGCGCCAGCCGCAAACAGGTCGATGGCTGGGCGTCGCTGGCGCAGAGCCATGGGGCGGCGGGTGTCTTGACGATGAGACGCAAGAATGGCGAGACCGTCTTTGGTGTCAAAGACGTGCTCATTGAGACCGAGCTCGAGAAGACGGCCGAGCTTCTCGGACTCGAGGAGGGGGGGCTGGGACTTTTGGTGGCGGCCACCGAGTCGGTAGCGGCGGCCTCGCTGGGAGCACTGCGGGTCGAGCTGGCCCGGCACTACGACCTCATCCCCGAGAACGAGCACGCCTTTGTCTGGGTCACCGAGTTTCCGCTGCTGGAGTGGGA
>CALILB010000170.1 GCA_938016625.1 uncultured bacterium
CTCGAGCCCGTCAAAGAGGGTGTCGCCGCTCTCAGCGGCGGCGTCGGTCGAGGTGATCGCGAGACAGACCAGGACGCCGGCAATCAGAACGACCTTCACGCAGCGCGATTCGAGCATGGGTTCCCTCCCTGTTACAGACAGGCTTTCAGACAAGATTCCGGTCGCTGTGGGGGCGCCGGATGATCCCAGACCGGAAGAAGTTTAGCGCACCTTGGCTGGTGCTTTGCTTGCGTCCACCGACGCGCTAGGCTGTTGCACCGAGGTTGGCTTTGTAGATTTCCTGGAGGGAGAAACCAGCGATGAAAAGAGCTGCCTTGTTGATTCTCGCCCTGGTCGCGGTCCCGGCCCTGGCGCTGGAGCCGATGACTCACGAGGACGTCTGGCTGATGAAGCGGGTGGGGACACCGGTCCTCAGTCCCGACGGCAGCCTGGCCGTGGTGTCGGTCACCGAACCGGCCTATGACAACGGAGAGAAAGAGAGCGATCTGTGGATCATCGCCACCGATGGCGTTGCACCGCCCCAGCGGCTGACTTCGAGCTCGGGGGGGGGGAGGCGGCATCGACTGGAGACCCGACGGCAGCCGGATCGCCTTTGTCACCAAGAGAGATAAGGACGAAAAAGACCAGATCTACATCATGAACATGACCGGGCCCGGCGAGGCGCGACGGCTTACCGATCTGTCGACCGGCGCCGGCGCTCCCGTGTGGAGCCCCGATGGCAAGTACCTCGCCTTCGAGAGCATGGTCTTTCCCGGTGCGGCCGACGACGAGGCCAACCAGGAGGCGGCCGAGAAGCTCGAGGAGCGTGAGTACAACGCGAGTGTGTACGACGGATTCCCCATCCGTCACTGGGACCACTGGCGGGACGAGAAGCAGGTCCACCTGTTTGTCCAACCGGTCGATGGTGGGGGAGAGGCGAGGGATCTTTTTGCCGGCACCGAGCTGGTTTCGCAGCCCGGTTATTCGGGATCGCCTTCGCTCTCGGGTGAGGAGCTCGAGGCGGAGTGGACACCCGACGGCTCGGCACTCGTCTTTGTTGCCACCACGACCCGGGACCAGGCCGCCCGCGACTTTGTCCCTTATTCTCTCTTTGTTATCTCGGCGGAGGGGGGTGAGCCCCAGCGTCTCACCGGTGACGACGCCGGCTTTGGCCAACCGACTTTCTCCCCCGATGGCGGCTACCTCTATTCTCTGCGCCGGCCGATCACCGACTTCGCTTACAACCTGACGCGGATCGCCCGCTTCGAGTGGCCGGAGCTCGGGTCGCTCGAGGTGCTCGCCGAGTCCTTCGACCGGCCGGTGGACGACTTTGTCTTTGCCCCGGATGGCGATGCCGTCTACGCGATCGCCACCGAGGCCGGTCGGCGGCGGATCTTCGAGATCGCCGCCGATGGCAGTGACGTGCGATTGCTGGACGACGACAGCCGCGGCGTCTATGCCGGTCCGCAGACAGGAGGAACAGGCGACGCCCCGACCCTGGTGGCCCGCTGGGAGGATTCGACTCACCCGGCCGAGATCGTCCGCATCGACCCCCAGACCGGGGAGCACGAGACCTTGACCTCGTTCAATGTCGTGAGGGCGCGTGGGATCGAATGGTGGCCGTTCGAGGAGTTCTGGTTCGAGAGCTCCAAGGGCCGGCGGATCCACAACTGGCTGGTGCTGCCGCCAAACTTCGACGAGAGCAAGAAGTACCCACTGGTGCTGGCCATCCACGGCGGCCCCCACAGCACCTGGCTCGACGCCGGGCACGTCCGCTGGCACCCGCAGCTGATGGCCTCTCCCGGCTATCTGGTGTTGCTGACCGACTACACCGGCTCGGTGGGGTATGGCGAGGAATTCGCCCGTCTCATCCAGGGCGATCCGCTGCGGACCCCGGGCCAGGAGCTCGAAGAGGCCGCCGACGAGGCCATCCGCCGCTTCCCCTTTGTCGACGAGACCCGACAGGCCGCCCTTGGGGCCAGCTACGGCGGGCATCTGGTCAACTGGCTGCAAGCCACCACGACCCGGTTCAAGTGTCTGGTCGGACACGCCGGGCTCATCTCGCTCGAAGGGCAGTGGTCGACCAGCGACGCCATCTTCCACCGCGAGATCAACAACGGTGGTCCGCCCTGGGAAGGGAGCACGATCTGGCGCGATCAGAGCCCGTCGACCTATGCCGGTGACTTCCAGACCCCGATCCTGCTGACGATCGGCGAGAAAGACTACCGGGTGCCGCTCAACCAGACCCTGGGGGCCTGGGCCTATACCCAGCGCATGAACATCCCCAGCCGTTTGATCGTCTTTCACGACGCCAACCACTGGATCATGAAGGGCCCCGACGCCAAGTTCTTCTGGGACGAGGTATTCGCCTGGCTCGACCAGTACCTGGGCGACGAGACCGCCGATTGAGCCCCCAAAAGGGCGAAGCGGCCAGCCCGACCACGCGCCTTCGGCGCGCGGTGCCCGCCGGCCGGGGAGGGTGGGGGAGCCCTGTTTTTCCCTGCCCCGCGGGGTGGTTCGCTTTCCGCACGGCTCTGCTAGCTTGGACGTAGTCTGGGTCTTATTGGCCCTATAGGGAGGCTTTGCGATGAGCGTACAACCGCGGGTGTCCTGGTTCGAGGAAGAGGTCAGGAGTCGGATCGTCGCCGAGGCGATGACGATTCTCGAGGAAGTGGGTGTATATGTCGAAAACGACGAGGCGTTGGCGCTTCTAGATGGCGCTGGTGCCCGGATCGACAAGGCTACGGGCAGGGTTCTCATACCCTCGAGCGTCGTCGAGAAGGCGTTGGAGACCGCGCCCGGCCGCATCCGGGTCTATGACCGCTTTGGCAAGGTGGCGATGGACCTGGGCGAGGACCGGGTCCACTTCAACCCGGGCTCAGCGGCGCTGCGGGTCTACGACTTTGCGGAGCAGCGAGCGCGAACACCGATCACCGCCGATGTGGTCGCCTTTGCCACGCTGACCGACGCGCTGCCCAACTACGCCGCCCAGAGCACCGGTGTCATCCCGGGTGACGTCCCCGAGATGCTGGCTGACCGCTACCGGCTCTATCTCGGGCTGCTGTTCTCGGCCAAGCCGATCGTCACTGGCACCTTCGAGAAACAGGCCTTCAAGGTAATGCACGAGATGCTCTCGGCCGTCGCCGGCGACGCCGACCGGCTGCGCGAGCAGCCCCTGGCGATTTTCGACTGCTGCCCCTCGCCACCGCTCATCTGGAGCGATCTGACGGCGCAAGCACTGATCGACTGTGCCCGCACCGGTCTGCCGGCCGAGCTGGTGTCGATGCCGCTGACCGGAGCCACGGCTCCGGTGACTCTCGCCGGTGCGGTAACTCAGCACTGCGCCGAGAATCTGAGCGGTATCGCCATCCATCAGCTGGCCAATCCCGGCTCACCGATCGTCTATGGCGGCTCGCCGGCCTGCTTCGACATGCGCAAGGGCACCACCCCTATGGGCGCGGTCGAGACCCAGATGATCGATGGCGCCTATGCCGAGATCGGCAAGCACCTGGGTGTGCCTACCCACGCCTATATGGGGCTGAGCGACTCCAAAGTCGTCGATTACCAGGCCGGGATGGAGAGTGCCATGGGAGCCACGGTGGCGGCGGTGAGCGGGGTCAACAACGTCTCGGGACCGGGGATGCACGATTTCGAGTCCTGCCAGAGCCTCGAGAAGCTGGTTCTGGACCACGAGATCTGTGGACTGGCCCTGCGGCTGACGCGTGGTATCGAGCTACGGGACGACCCGATCGCTCTACCTGTTCTGGCTGAGGGCATCGAGACCAAGGAATTTCTGTCGCTCTCCCATACCTCCAAGTGGTTCCGAGAGGAGGCCTACTTTCCCAACGAGGTCATCGACCGGGCCACCCTGGGAGAATGGGAGGAATTGGGACACAAAGGGGCGGCGGTGAGGGCCAGCGAGCGGGTCAAGAAGATCCTCTCCTCTCACGAAACTGTGCCGCTCGATGGCTCGGTAAGGAAATATCTCCAGGAGTTGATGGTCGACGAGGCCCGCAAGGCCGGTATCGAGGCCCTTCCGAGCCTGCCAGAACCCGTTTCGGAGCTCAGCCCGGTCTAAAAAGAAACCGTGACAAAGGCTCCAAAACCTGCTAGGGTCCCAATTAGTAAGGCAGATCGCTGTTGATCTGTCAGTGCAATAGCGGGTTACTGAGAAGGGACCTGACAGACAATTTCAGGCCCCTTTTTTTGTGCCGCGAGACAGCCGTAACCGGAAGATATCGGTAGGCAAGAACGCACGCACAGCCCGCCAGCAACCGAGGTCGGAGGGCAAGACAGTAAAAGTCTTCGACTTCACATTTCTGAAGGAGTAGCAGCATGGGTACCACAGGAACAGTAAAATGGTTCAACGACACCAAAGGCTATGGCTTCATCACCCTCGATGACGGCTCAAAGGATTGCTTTGTGCATCACACTGCGATCCAGGGTGACGGCTTCAAGAGCCTCAACGAAGGCGATCGTGTCCAGTTCGAGATCGTCCAGGGCCAGAAGGGCCCGGCGGCCGAGAACGTGACTCGACTCGAAGAGTGAACCAGTAATAAAAACGCTGTATCCAGCGGGAGCCACCTCGGAAACGAGGTGGCTCCTT
>CALILB010000171.1 GCA_938016625.1 uncultured bacterium
GCAGGATACGCGCGGCAAATACGGTTCGGAGGGTTCTTTCCTACCCATGCGTCACGAAAAGAGCGATGGCCTCGACACCCTGAAGTGGATTCAACAACAGGTCTGGACCACCGGCGATGTCGGCATCTGGGGCCCGTCCTACCTCGGTTATGCCGGGCTCATCCTGGTGGGCGAGCATCCGTCGGTAAAGACAGCGATCAATATCAACTCGGTGCTGGATCAGTATTCGTTTACCTACCCCAACGGCAATTTTCACCTGATGGCCATGGTGCCGTGGCTGTACGCGTTCGAGGGAAGAAAGCAGGTGTCCATTACACGCTTGCCCTTGGCACAGCTTTATGCGCATCAGCCCGTCAGCAAGATCATGGAGATGGCCGGCAAGAACATCGACTTCTGGGATCAGCTTATCCGTCACCCGGACTACGACGACTTTCACCGAGGTTATTCCGTGCTGAGCCAGGCCCACAAGGTCGATGTCCCCATCCTGCATGTCGCCGGATTCAACGACTGGTTGTACAGGGACACGATCGACTACTTCCTCACCCTGGCCGACAAGAGCGAAGAGCAATACATTCTCATCGGTCCCTGGTATCACAACCAGGAGTTCTCGTCCCGGCCGATTCAAGTGGGCGATGCCCATTTTGGCAGCAACGCGGCAGTAGGCGACCAGTTGCTCGACATGAACGCAGCATGGTTTGATCGCTGGCTGAAAAACGAGAAGGCCAGCGACTTCGGAATGAGCGAGCACGTTCGCTATTACGTCATGAACGAGGACAAATGGCTGGAAGCCGGAACCTGGCCACCAGCGACCGTCTCCTACAAAACGTTCTTTCTATCCAGTCACCAAGGCGCGAACAGTGTGGCAGGTGATGGCAAGCTGGTGACGGACATCTCCGCTACTAGCGAGGGATCCAGCAGTTTTACTTTCGATCCCGACAACCCGGTGCGGACGCTTGGTGGCGCCAACTACCACATGAATACCAGCAACAAGGGGATCCGTGATCAGAGTTGGTCGGAACAACGACAAGATGTTCTGGTTTTCGAGACCGATCCCTTGGAAAAGACACTTCGCCTGACTGGTCCGTTGAATGCGGTCATCTACGTCAGCACATCGGGCAACGACACCGATTTCGTTGCCAAACTTACCTACGTCGACAGGAGGGGATACTCGCGCATTATCGAAGACACCATCATCAGCTTGTCACACAGACAGGAGGTTGCGAGTCGGCAGCCGGTGACTCCCGACGAAATCTACAAACTGCAATTGGACTTGGGTGACACGGCGATCGTGCTGCCCGCGGGTAGTCGTCTGCGACTCGACATCACCTCGAGCAACTGGCCCAAGTACCCTGTCAATCCCAATACGGGAGAGTCGCCACTGACAGCAACCAGGAAAGTAACGGTGACCAATACCGTCCACCATGGCAAGTCACATCCCTCGCAGCTGATCTTGCCCGTCGACGAGAGCTGACTAAATGCCCTCTGAGCTTAGGGGGAAATCGCCCTCCAGTAGTCACTTCGTGAGAGCCGCTCCCAGAAAGGCATGTCCGATGAACCGTATTTTGACCCTCGCGGTGGTCCTCGCCGCCTGGATGGTGGCGGATCCCTCACCGGCCCAGGTGCCTTCGGGCACCGGCTGGCGACAGCTCGAGACCGCCAACTTCATCCTCTTCAGCAACCTGAACGAGAGCGCGACAAAGGAGATCGGTCTCGATCTCGAACGACTGCAGGCCGTGCTGGAGGAGATCTTCCCGCGGGCCGAGTTCGACTCACCCCTGGACACCTTGCTCTATCTCTTCGCGGATCGACAGTCCTTCGAACCCTATGCGCTGCCCGGCGGCCAGTCGGGATACTTCGCGCCCCACAAGCACGCCAACTTTGCCGCCGTGGTGGGCTCGACCCCCGACGACACCCTGCCCATTGTCTACCGGCAGTATCTGCACGACGTGATCAACAACAACGTGCCCCAGGTGCCGCTGTGGTTCAAACACGGCCTGGCGGAGATCTTCAGCACCTTCCAGGCCGATGAATCCCTGGCCCTGGTGGCTCTGCCCGTCGGTGGCGCGGAGGCGGAGAAGCTCGGCCTTCTGGGTGGGGAGAGGATGTCGGTGTCGAAGGTCCTGGCCACCCAAACGCTGCCCACCGATGCCGGACAGATGAATGACTTTGTCCAGGGCTCCTGGGCGCTGATGCACTATCTGCTGGTGGATGACGACAAGCGATTTGCCGCCACCGGTCGCTTTGTCGACGAGCTGGAAGAGAATCCAACCTCGGAGATCTCGATCGCCGAGATCCTGGGTGTGGAGGTGGAGACCCTGCAGGCCGCGGTGGAGGCCTACCTGAGTGAGACGCCGTTGCCGCACCGGGAGATCCCGGTCCCCGCGGACGTGCCCACAGACGTCGACCTGGCACCACTCACACCGGACGTGACCCTCTTTCACCTGGGAGATCTGCTGATCCACACCAATCCGGACCGCCGGGAAGATGCCCAGGCCCACTTCGAGGCCGCTCTCGAGTTGACACCCGACTTTGCCCCTGCCATTGCCGGCCTTGGGCTGGTCAGTGAGATGGCCGGCGATCTGCCGACGGCTGAGAAGTACTACCTCGAGGCCCTGGCGAAGCTTCCCGAGGCCTTTCGTCTGCAGGTCCTCTTTGGTGAGGTCGAGTTGGGCTTGCTCGGCAAGCGGCGACCGCAGACACCCGAGGAGCAGACCCGTCTCGATCAGGCCATTGCGGCGTTCGAGAAGAGTGTAGAGCTGCGCCCGGGCTATGGTGAAGGTTGGGCGCTGCTGGGTTATGCCTACAACCTCGAGGCCAAGCCATCGCCGGAGGCGGTGCCGACACTCGAGAGGGCCTACGAGATGCTGCCTGGCCGGGGAGACGTGGCCTACAACCTGCTGCTGGGCTGCGCGCGGGCTGGCCGGCGGCAAGAGGCCATCGATCTGGTGGCCACCGCCGAAGCGCGAGGTGTCTCCGAGGAGCGGTTGGCCCCGGCCCGCCAGACGCTCCTCCAACTCGATTTCCAATACGCAGTCGCTCTGGCGCGAGAGGGGAAACTCGATGAGGCTGCGGCGCTGCTGGAAAACGTCCAGGCCGATTCCACCGACCCCGGTCTCAGCCAGCGGGCCGCAGACTTCTTGCAGCAGATCCAACCGTAGAAGGTCCAACTGCGGCTAGCCCCCTGCTGGCCCGAGAACAAAGCGGCCGGTCTCCGTGCCGGCCAATCCCCTCGCAGGCTCCGATCAGGTCAGCGACTTCCGGCACCGCCCCAGGGCCGCGGTGAGCTGATCCCCCCGCGGGCCCGAGGGGACCACCAGTGCCTCCACCAGATCGAGCAGCCGGGGTAGATCCGCGAGCACGGGCCTCACTTCGAGCTCCACCGGTACCGGGAAGCGCAGCAGCCGGTGGTAGGCGGCGAGCAGCACCAGGAGGGAGTCGCGCTGCTCGGCACCGATAGCGAAGCCGGTGATGGCGGCCGCCTGGCGGCGGAGCGTCTTGCACCGCTCGGTCCGGTCCTGCCAGCCCTGGTAGAACTCGGGCTTCAAGAGCGGCAGATCGACCTCGCTCAAGATGTCGAGGAGCTCGAGCAGCGAGAGACGCTGGCGCTCCTCCCAGTGCGAGTCACGGACGACGTCGAGCGCCGGCTCGCCTTCGTCGAGGTAGTCCCAGATCCAGGCGTCGAATTCCTTGCGCTGTGGCTGCAGCCGCATATAGGCGAGCAGCGCCGCGGCGTGCCAGCCCCAGGCCAGCAGCCCCTTGAGCGCCGGCGAGCTCTCGGCCCTCCCCTCCTCGAGTCTCGTCTTTTCGAGCTCCAGCTCCAGCGCCAGCCGCTCGAGGCTGTCCAGGGCATTGGCCGCCGAAGTGACGATTCTGGCTTTGGTCACGACCTCCTACCTCCTCACTGGTTGTACCGCTCGGAATACATCTGGCGCAGCGCCTCGCCGACCTACTGACCGAAGCGATTACCCACCAGAGGTGGAGCGGCCCCGACCGGGACATGGCAAGAGATGCAGATGTAACGCGCCCCCACCACCTGGTCGCCTACGGTGTCGGGAGCGTTGCGCAGATCGGTCAGGTGGCTCCGGGGGATCGCTGTCGGCTCCCCCTCTTCTTTCTCCGCACCCGTTGTCGGCTCGTGGCAATCCAGACAGGTATTCTCCCGGCGGGTTATCGGCAAAAAGTCGCCAATACCGTGGGGAATGACGGGTGGTGAGCCGTCGAAGAACCGTGGCAGGACCGGCTGATCCCCGGGGTCGCCGGCGGCGGCCGGCACCGGGTCGGGGCTCCGTACCTCGAAGACACTGACCTTGCTGAGGCCGATCTCGGTATCCGGTGTTGACGACGAAGACGCCGCCACGGCCGCCAAGTAGGCAACGGGGACGAGCAAGGCAAGAACGAGGACTAGGATTTGTAGATTTTGACCGCGCATTTTTTGAAATCCGTCTGTTTGGAAATGGGACAGGTGGCGTCCAGCGTCACCTTGTTGATGAAAACTCCTTCGTCGAACCAGGGAACAAAGACCAAGCCCCGGGGAACCCGGTCGCGACCGCCAATCTCGATCCGAGCTTGGATCTTGCCGCGGCGGGACTCGATCCAGGCCAGGTCGTTTCGTGCGAGTGACCGGGCCTCGGCATCGCGGGGGTGGATAAAGATCTGGGCGGTCGGCATCGCCTGGTGGAGCTGCGGCACGCGGCGGGTCATCGAGCCCGAATGCCAGTGCTCGATAACCCGGCCGGTACAAAGCCACAGGTCGTAGACCTCATCGGGACTCTCAGGAGGGGCTGCATAGGGTCGGAAAAAGATCTTCGCACGGCCGGCCAGCGAGGTCGTCTCGGACTCGGTGACCCCCGACAAGTTGCCCCGCGGCAAGCTTTTCATCGCCGGGCCGTAGAAATCGAAACCGCTGCCCTTCTTGGCGTAGGAGTCGTATTGCTCGTTGAAACGCCATCGGGTCTCTTTGCCGTCGACCACCGGCCAACGCAAACCCCTGATGTCGTCCCTGAGATAGGTGTCGAAGTCGGCCAGATCGTGCGCATGGCCACGCCCAAAGACCACGTACTCTTGAAACAGCGCCTTCTCGGGAAACCAATCGAGGCCGCCGTACTCGACGGTGTGGTTCTCGTGCCCTCTGGCCACCGGGTCGGGCCAGGCCACCTTGCGGCTCGCAGGGGTGTCAAACAGCACCTCGTAAAGAGAGGTCTCGGGCGAGTAGCCTAGTTTCTTTGCCTCCGCTAGGACATCGGGTAGATAACCGTCCTCGAAGCCTGCCGCTGCAAGACCCGGAATCTGCCTGCGACCCCAAACCTCCTCGAGGTTGAAGCGCTTGGAGAACTCCAGGATCTGCCAGACATCGCTGCGGGCATCACCGGGGGGCGGCACCTGCTCGCGCCAGACTTGGGTGCGACGCTCCGAGTTGCCGTAGGCTCCCCACTTCTCGAAGATCATCGCCGAGGGCAGGATGAGGTCGGCCACCTTGCACGACAGGGTCGGATAGACATCCGAGACGACGATGAAGTTGTCTTTCTCCCGCGCCGCTTCTATCCAGTGGTTGGCGTTGGCGGTGGCCTGGAAGGGATTCGTCACCTGAACCCACAGCCATTTGAGCGAGCCATCCTCGAGATCCCGCATCATCTTGGTGATGTGACTGCCGACCTTGGGGTTGAGCGTCTTGGCGGGGAGCTTCCACACCCCTTCGCACCTCTCCCGGTGCTTGGGGTTGGCCACCACCATGTCGGCCGGCAGCCGGTGGGCAAAGGTGCCCACCTCTCGCGCCGTGCCACAGGCCGAGGGTTGACCGGTGAGAGAGAAGGCGCCGTTGCCCGGCTTGGCCTGCTTGCCGGTCAGGAGATGTACCATGTAGGCCTGCTCGTTGACCCAGGTGCCACGGGTGTGCTGGTTGAAACCCATGGTCCAGAAGGAGACCACCTTGCGTTCGCGGTTGGCGTAGTAGTCGGCCAGCTGCCGGAGCTTGGCCTTGTACTCCTCCAGCGGCTCGTCCGGGTCGCCCTTGGAGAGCTCGGCGACAAACTCGAGGGTGTAGGGCTCGAGGGCTTTCTTGAAATCCTCGAAGCCGATTAGCCAGTGTTTGCCGGCGGTCGCCGTGTTGGCCTGCGGCACGCGGTGGGTCCGACTCGGGTCCTTGCCCTGGGCGATGGCCTCCTCGCGGCTGAGAGTCACCATTCGCTCCCGGCCCTGGATCGGCTTTTCGCCTTCGAAGGCGTAGGCGTCGGTGGATCGCATGCCAAAGCCGATGTCGTAGGGTCCGGTGGCAAAAACACAGTGACTGTCGACGAACTCCTTGTCGACAGCACCCTCGGCGACGATCTCGCGGGCGATGTAGTTGAGGATGGCAAGATCGGTCTGGGGCTTGAAGACGATTTCCTGGTCCGCCAGATCGGAGGAGCGATTGCGGAAGGTGGTGAGGTTGACCACCCGATAATCGGGGTCGGCCAGACGTTTGTCGGTGACCCGCGCCCACAGCATCGGGTGCATCTCTGCCATGTTGGCGCCCCACAGCACCACCGTGTCGGTGAGCTCGATATCGTCGTAGCAGCCCGCCGGCTCATCGATGCCAAAGGTCTGGATAAAGCCGGCGACCGCCGAGGCCATGCAGTGACGGGCGTTGGGGTCGATGTTGTTGGAGCGCCAACCGGCTTTGAGCAGCTTGACGGCGGCGTAACCCTCCTGGACGGTGTATTGTCCCGACCCCATGATCCCCACTCCGGTGGGCCCCAGCTCACCGTAGACCCGCTTGAACTGTCGCTCCATCTCGTCGAAGGCCCGCTCCCAGCTGACGGGGACGAAGTCGCCGTCCTTGGCGAACTTGCCGTCCTTCATCCGCATCAATGGTTGCGTGAGGCGATCCTCGCCGTAGAGGATTTGGGCATTGGCGTAGCCCTTGACACAGAGCAACCCGCGGTTGACCGGGTTTTCGCGGTCGCCCTGGACGGCCACCACCCTGCCCTCGTGGGTGGCGATGCGAATACCACAGCCGACGCCGCAAAAGCGACAGACTCCCTTGTCCCAACGCCAGCCGTCTTGCTGGCCATAGGTGGCTACCGGTAGACCGGCAGTGGCCGCAGCAGCGGCGGCAACACTGGCCTTGATGAAGTCGCGTCGCGACAGCCTCGAGATCTTATTCATCAACCTTGTTCTCCTCTGCACTATTCGTACCGTCCAGCTCCAGCTCTTCGATCCGATGCTCCGCCAGCGCCGCCGCGAGCACACCGGGCAGCCGCTGGAGGCAGCGGAGTCCCTCCTGCTGCTCCTCCAAAGTCTCGGTCTCGAGCACGGCAATGATCCGCCCACCCTCGGCATCCAGGTAGTGGACCTCGACACCCTCCACTGCCTCCAGCCGACGAGCGGTGTCGGCCAACTTCTGACGATGAGCGGTGACCAGAATGCCCGAGAAATGCATGCTCAGCCCTTCCAGGTGACCTGGATCCAGCCCCAGGTGCCGTTGGAGCTCTCGACCAGCACGTCCTCGGCGGCGCGGCCGCCGTTGAAGAAAGCGAGTCCGGCACCGAGTCCGAAGCCAAGTTTGAATGAATAGTTGAATTGCGCGTCGAACTCGTATCCCAGCGAATCGGAGGAGAAGGTATCGCCCTCCGCCGGTCGACGGATCAGGTAGCCGAGACGCTCTTCGTCGAAGGCACCGGCGCCGCCCCACCAGGCATCCCGTGTGTCGTCGAGAGCAAAGGTATGGAGACCGAGGCGGGCACTCGACTTTGCCCCCGGCTTCAGCAGCACCAACAAATAGATGTCCTGCAGGTTGGAGAAGGCGCTGAAATCGATCGAGCCGTAGAACTTGTGGTTGGTGGGCAACAGGTTGAAAAAGGTTCCATGGGTGTCCGCTGCCCGGTCACCGCCCGAGGCCTGGGCGATACCGACACGAATGCCGGGTGAGGCCGGCGCGTCGGGGAACGAGTAGCCCCCTTCGACGATGAAGGCCCAGGCCTCCTGGTCGATCGGTCCCCAGTCGCCACGCTGGAAGGCCGTCCACAGCATGAGGTCACGGCGCTCGTTGCCCAGCAGCAGACTGGCACCAAGGGTGGTGATCTTGATGTCGCCACCGGCGGCGGCCACTGCCCCCGGCCGGCCGTCGTCGTAGTAGAGCCCAAAGAGCCGCAGCTCGCCGCTCGGGATCCACTTGCCGTAACGGCCGGTCAGCGTCAGGCCGTAGAGGTTGAGGTCGTCGAGCTGCTCGAAGGCGTCGATGTAGTTGACGCCACCGGCGAGCGGTCTGAGAGCGAGACCCGAGAGATCGGCGGCGCCGAAGTCGACCCCAAAAGTAAAGCCGTCGTAGCGGCGGCCGACGTTCGTCCAGTCCCAGGTGCCCACCAGTCGCTCGCTCAGACGGACCTTCTTGACCTGGTCGAGGTGGGGAACACCGGTCAGAATCTCGAGACCTTCCTTCCAGCCCTGGCGGCCCAGCGTCATGCGAAAGCGCTCGGATCGATAACCGACACTCGCCTCGGCTATACCCACCATGCTGGGATCGGTGTCGCCGTCGTTGGCGTCGACATAGACCTTGCCGATGCCAAAGGCGGCGTTCTCGTGCAGACCGTGGCCGGACGCTCCCTGGAGCACACCGTGGAGGTTCCAATGCTCCCACTTCAGATCGAGCCCCATCCGTGCCCGTAGCTTCCAGTAGTCGAAGTCGCTCTCCAGATCGGGATTGCCCGATGGCGAGTCCCAGGTCTCCCAACGCGCCTGGAGGTCGATCGGTACGTCGATCTCGGGTCCAGCGGCGAGGGTCAAACCGCTCAGCACCACGACGAGGCAAGTCGTGACGAGCAGAATCCTGGTTGTCATGCGAAGGGCTCCTCCAGTCTCTGGTAATCGATGTTGGCTCGATCTTCTAGTCAGGGGATAGGTTGTGTCAACTAGCGGGTTCATGGCAATACAAGACAGGGTAGGAGGTCGCCCGCCCGGCGGGGTAGTGCCGCAACGCGGCGCCGGATGGAGGCATGAATTAAAAGAAAATAAGATGTCTTTGTCGGCTAATAGGGGAGGGCCTGCCGCGATGCGGCATCGAGGCTCCTGGCCCCGCTCCAGGCACGACCGACGATGCTGGTATCGGCTCTCTGCGGATACAATCGCGCTCCAAGGGAGGATCCTTTCGATGACCGAAAAGCGAGGTGTTCCGAAGACCTATCTTCGTTTCCGGGAGACCTACCCCGAGGTCGCCACCCATTACGAGGCTCTGGGCAAGAGCCTCTCCGAGCTCGGCGCCCTGGACACGAAGACGGTGGCGCTGGTCAAGCTGGCGCTGGCGGTGGCTCAACAGCGGGAGGGAGGGGTCCACTCGGCGGCGCGCAAGGGTCTCGAGGCCGGGCTCGCGGCCGATGAGATGAAGCAGGTGGCGTTGATGGCGATCACCACCATCGGGTTCTCGTCGGCGATGGCCGCGTTTACCTGGGTCGAGGACATCGTCGACG
>CALILB010000172.1 GCA_938016625.1 uncultured bacterium
ACTGGAGCAGGAGCTCGTCCTTGTCGACCGCTTCGCGGAGGCGGTTCTCGATCGCCATGCGCTCCTGATTCTTGGTGTTCATGCTCGGCGAGTAGAACTGATAGACACCGCGCCCCTTCTCCTTCGAGCTGTAGAGCGCCAGGTGCGCCTTCTTCATCAAGGTCTCGGGGTCGAGACCATCGAAGGGAAAGGTGCTGATCCCGATCGATCCCGTCACACTGATGGTGTGCTCGCCGACCTTCAACTGTCGGCGCAGAGAGCTCGAGATACGCTCGGCGACGATGTCGGAGTCACCGGACTCGAAAAGGTTCTCCACCACGATCAGAAACTCATCGCTCCCCAGCCGGCAGACCGTGTCGTTGCCCCGCACACACCTGGAGAGGATGCTGGCAACCTCCTGCAGAACACGGTCGCCCACTTTGTGCCCGTAGAAGTCGTTGAGCTGTTTGAACTCGTCCAGGTCGAACATCAGCAGGGCGAACGGCTTCTTTTCCCGCTTGGCGCGTTTCAAGGCCTGGCGCAGACGATCGGTGAGAATCGAGCGATTGGGTAGACCGGTGAGCGCATCGTGGGTGGCGACGAACTTCAGGCTCTCTTCCGCCAACTGTCTTTCGGTCATGTCCCTGACAATCAGCACGGCGCCTGCCGCCTGACCAAAAGCGTCGACGACGGATGAGGCCGCAAGGCTGACCGGAACCTGCTCACCCGCCTCGCCACGGAAGATCAGCTCCAGATTCTCGGTGTCTTCATCCAACAACAGATCGTCGACCGCCGAGCCCGCGGTCGGATCCTTCTCTCTGACCAGGTCGGAGATCGAGCGGCCGTGCAGGTGAGCTTCGTCCAGGCCAAACAGCTCTTCGGCCGCCGGGTTGCCGCCAACCACCTTGTGGTCGCGATTGACGAGAATCACGGCATCGGCAACCGTTTTCAGGACATCCCGACCGGCCGCCGCGGGGGTCAGTGTCATGGGGCTGTACATCGACAGAGCCTGCCAGACCGCCAGCACCCAGACCGGGACGATGAGGTGGGAGATCTCGGGTGGCACCCGGATCTCGAGCCAGGGCAGGAGAATCCCCGAGACTCCAGTCAGAACGAGAAGGGGAATGCCGGTACCTGCGATCAGCCGGGACTGCTTCTTTACCGCAATCAGATCGGACGCACGCCCCTTGGCGACTACCAGCCCCAGCCCGAGCCCGACGTACAAGGGGAAGAACATCAGGTAGGCGATAAACGAGAAGGTCGCGGGGCCGTAAACATCCGACCAGCCAAAGCGGGTAAAGACAAAGTCCACGACTCCGATCGTGCCCGTCCACGCCACGAACAGGAAATAGATCGCCGGCAGGTAGATCGCCGGCAACACCCAACGGCGCTCTTTGAGCAGTTCCGGGCGGCCGAGCAGGATTGTCAGATGGAGGAGGAGCGCCGGTCCGATCGTCCAGCCGACAGCAGAAATCTTGTACCAGAACCACACCGCTTCTTTGTCGGCGGCACCAGGAAGAAAGGTGTAGCCAAAGGACCAGAAGGAGAGACAGAGGCAGCAGAAGAAAAAGACCCGGTTGAGCCGTTCCCGCGGATTCGAGCGCAGGATATAGATGCCGAGATAAAGATAGATGGCCGTGACGACGACAGAAAAGAGCGAGAGGATGTGTACCGGGGTTGACACTTTAGACGACCCGATTCAGCGGGCTCCAGACGTACCCTGCACGGACCAGCGAAAGCCGGTGCGACACGTCTGCATCCTGCCTTGGGGAGCGGAGGTCTGACTATCGAATATTCCACAGGTAGTACTTGGTCGTTTGGGGGTTTTGAGCCCTTCTAGCCACCCGTCCAACCTGGTCCTCGGACCACCCGACCGGGGCGGGCATCCGTATGAGCCCCGTCCTCCAAGACCTGGTCCCCATTGACAAAGACATGGATAACCCCGTTCGAGAGCTGGTGCGGCTGTTGATAGGTGGCCCGATCGCGGACCCTGGCCGGGTCGAAGACGACGATGTCGGCAAAATAGCCCGGGGCCAGCCTCCCCCTGTCCTCGAGGCCCAGATTGCCTGCCGGCAGCGAGGTCATCCGTCTCAGGGCCTCGGGCAGAGACACGACCTCCTCCTCGCGCACAAACTTGCCGAGAATCCGGGCAAAAGTGCCATAGGCCCGGGGGTGTGAACCGGAGAGGAGAAAGACCCCCTCGGGGGCCGGCGCACCGGCGTCGGAGCCGAAGCTCACCCAGGGAAGAGCGACTTTTCTGCGAACATTCTCCTCCGACATGCCAAAGTAGACGGTGCCGACACGACTGTCGTCCTCGATAATCAGATCGATGACCGTCTCTTCGGGAGACTTGCCCCTCATGGCGGCCACTTCGGCGAGGGTCTTGCCGGTCAGCGGCTTGAGCCGCTCGTTGCGAAAGCCCACCAGCAGCATCCGGTCGGCCGCGATGAGATTCATCTCCTCGATCACCCGCTGGCGCAGCGCCGGATCCTTCAGCCGCTCGATCCAAGCCTCGTGGCCCCCTTCCTGCACCCAGGGCGGCATTCTGGCGCTCAGACCGGTCGCACTTGCCGCGTAGGGGTAGATGTCGGCGGTGATTGCCAGCCCCCGATCGCGGGCCTCCTCGATCAGAGAAATACCCTCTTCGAGCTTGCCCCAGTTCTCCTCCCGATTGGCCTTCAGGTGGTAGATCTCACCCCTCACGCCGGCGCTTTCGACGATGGTCATGAACTCTTCGAGAGCATCGAGCAGCCCGGCACCCTCGTTGCGAATGTGAGAGATGTAGATGCCGCCGGACTCCCCCGCCGCAGACGCCAGCGCGATCAGCTCCTCGGTGTCGGCAAAGTAGGCCGGCGCGTAGATCAGCGACGACCCGACCCCAAGGGCCCCCTCCTCCATCGCCCGACGGACCAGCGCCTTCATCCGCTCCAACTCCTCGGGGGTCGGCGCCCGGTCGTCGTGTCCCAGCACATTGAGCCGCACCGTGGTGGCCCCCACAAACGAGGCGACATTTGGCGATACACCACGCGCTACAAGGAAGTCGAGGTATTCGCCCAGGGTGGTCCACTCGACGTCGAACCGGATATCCCCCTGGAGATCCACCATCTCGGCTTTCATCTCCTCGGTCAGCGGGCCCATCGACCAGCCTTCGCCAAAGACCTCCAGCGTCACCCCCTGGCTGACATCGCTCAAACCCCGACCATCGACCAGCAGAGTGGTGTTGGCCCAGCTGAGCATGTTGATGAATCCGGGGGCTACCGCCAAGCCCTCTGCATCGATCTCCACCGCGGCCCGCAACGGCGCCAGGGACTCCCCCATCTCCACGATGCGATCTCCATGGACAGCGAGATCGCCGACAAACCCGGGCTCGCCCGATCCGTTGTAGATGGTGCCATTGCGGATCAGCAGATCGACTGCCGGTGGCTGGGTACAGGCCACCGCCAGCAGGGTGAACAACGGAAGGATCAGCTTGCCGACCTCGGAGGCTGAGCCAAATAGCTTCATCGAGAATCTGACCGCATTCTAGCGCGAGAGATTATCGACCGTTGACATCCGGCCGGTGGTCCCACAGGATCGGAGGATTGAAGCAGTCATTCACCTACGGAGGAGGAGAAGAGATGCAGCTGGACAAAAAAGCTCTCGGACTCGCGATGGGGATTCTGTGGGGACTAGCCGTCCTGGTGATGACGGTCTGGGCCCTGGTCGTCGGTGGTGGCGAGCACATGATTCTGCTCGGCAAGTTCTATCTGGGCTACAGCGTCAGCCCGGTGGGAGCTGTCATCGGCTTGATCTGGGGCTTTATCGACGGCTTTGTCGGCGGCTGGATCCTGGCCTGGCTCTACAACAAGCTCGCTGGCTAGCCCGACCGAGGATAACGCCGCAGATGCAAGCAGATACGCCGCTGCAGTAGAAGGGCGGTGAGAGGGTCGGGCTAGCGATCAGGCGGGCCGAGCTCGACTGCAATCTGCCGGCGACGGCCGTTGCGGAGGACGGTTACTTCCACCATCTCACCGACCTGTCGTCTCTCGAGCGCCAGCACCAGGTCGTCGGGTGAGAGAACGGGGTGGCCGTCCACCTCGACGATCACATCACCCAGGCGGACGCGGCCGACGGTGTCGGTCAGGGTTCCCCTCAAACCGGCCCGATCGGCACCACTATCGGGGACGACCCTGACAATCAGCGCCCCCTCGACCTCCAGGTCCGGAACGACCTGCGCCGTCAGCATCTCCACACCCAGAGTCGGCCGCTCGATCCGTCCCTTGGTGATGAGCTCGGGCACCACCCAGCTCACGGTGTCGGCGGGAATCGCGAATCCGATTCCCGCGTAGGCGCCCGAAGGGCTGTAGATCGCCGTATTTACACCGATCAGCCTGCCGGCGCTGTCCAACAACGGTCCTCCCGAGTTGCCCGGGTTGATCGCCGCGTCGGTCTGGATGACACCGCGGATGCCGATCTGAGCGACCGACTCGATCTCTCGGCCAAGCGCGCTGATGACCCCCGTGGTCAGAGTTTGGTCCAGACCAAACGGGTTGCCGATCGCAAACACCTTCTGCCCCACCAGCAGACTGCGCGACGAGCCGATGGCAATCGGGTAGAGCCGATTGGATGGCGCTTGGATCCTCAGCACCGCCAGGTCCTTCTGCGGCGCCACCCCGACGATCTCGGCATCCCAGGTCGACCGATCGTAGAGCGTC